>CAMFPD010000016.1 GCA_945971355.1 uncultured Lachnobacterium sp. | reverse complement strand
CAGAACTTGAAGCACAGCTTCATGCCTTAAATTCATAAAAAATCTATAACTAAAAATTAAGAAGAGAGGAACTCCATACGTGGCAGGTTCCTCTCTTCTTCTAAAACCATTATTTTTTGTCCAATAAAAAGCATCTAATTCTTATTAATGATTTCTTTAACAACCTCTATATTCATTTCCACAACATCGACAATTTGCTCTAATGTATAACCCTTTTTATACATTCTCATAATAAATTTCTCATTTGTTTCTTCTATAGCCTTTTCTGCAGCCTTTTCTGCGGCTCTTTCTTCAATTCCTGTACTCAGATTACACATAATGTTCACATCCTCTCTGAACTCTTTGTTAACTGGAATATTATACTCTTGCTCTATTATATCCAGCTTTTCTTGTATATTCAACTCATTTGAGAACAAAGTTCCTATCAAACGATGTAGTTCATACTTCTCTACACGCTTGGGGATATCATTAGTTATTCCAATCAATACAATATTTAGAAGGGCAATATTTCCCTTCCAGTCATAGACCTCCAGTTTGTCATCTTTTGTAAGATGAATGTGGCTTAGACTATTGCACTCCATATTCATGCAAATCCATATGCTAAACACCTGTCTTATATCATCATAATTCATGTTAATAAAATCTCTTTCTTTTTGAGAAGAAATAAGCCTGCTAACATAAAAAATTGCCCTATTCATTATCTTATATTCTGTGGGTTCATCTTTCTGTGCTTCTATATTCACAATAATCTTTGAAATTCCATTCTTCATACGCACATAGAAAATTATATCAAATCTGACTAATCCTTCATTTACCTCAGCACTTTCCGTGTTTAATCCAACTACTCGCTTCCCCTTTTCATCAAATTTCTCTATATTGGTCAAACCATGTTCTGTTGGTACAGTTCCAACTACAGGCTCACCTTCTATGTATGCTACAACATCTTTTGGCTTCATCCCAGCAAATTCATCAACTGTCTTAACTAAGATATGAGCTAAAATGTTCTTTTGTGCCAATACTCTTTTGGCACGAGTATCATATTGTACCTTATCCTGTGCTGCTTTCATTGCATTTGCTATTTCTGTATTCAAATTTATCCCCCTTACCAGTCTGTCCGCATCCAACAAACACTCTCTACAAAATCATGTTTAATTTCTCTTTCACTGACAAAAATCCCCCTCCCTAATAATAGCCAAATTAACAGTTACTTATTCAGTTATAAAAATGTAAATAAAAGCATGAATTTCCGAATTAATATGAATAAAATGTTTTAGATTTGTACGCCCAAAGGCTCTGGAAATGAAAATATGCTTTGAGATGATTCTATCACCTCAAAGCATACAATACAACATTCATTTCACTTGACACTTTCAAAGGCGTGGTTCAAAATATAGATACAAAAAGAGAAGCATGGCTCAAGTTTTTGACAGAAGATGACCCAGATGAGATTGTAAAATTCGTCAATCAATATCCAGAATTTCTGCCATGCTATCATGATTTGATTGCATTTCGTCAAAATCCAAAGGAGATGATAAATATGTTTTCAGACGCTCTTAGAGAACTCGACAGAAACACCGAGCGCTATATGGTTGAAGAATTGAATAAGGAAGTAAATGCGTTGAAGGAAGCTATGGCTGCTGAGAAAGAAGCTATGGCTGCTGAGAATGAGGCTATGGCAAAACGTATCGCAGAACTTGAAGCACAGCTTCATGCCTCAAATTCATAAAAAAATTGATAAATAAATTAAGAAGAGAGGAACTCCATACGTGGCAGGTTCCTCTTTTCTTCTAAAACTATTATTTTCTGTCCATGTGGGGTTCCTCTCTCCTTCTAAAACCATTATCTATTACCTCTCACCTTGTACATGCACAACCAATTGCAGACAGATAATTATTGTTTCTATCAATAATGCATTTTACACCCAAAATATTATCAGCATATTCTTTTATATTTGCAATTTGAGACAAACCACCAGTCAATACTATTTCACTACAATCAATCTTAGTTATCAATTTCTTTGCTTGATTTAGAATGTGATACATTACCGCCGAGACAATCACATCAGTATCCACATTATCAGCTATCATTTCTACTATTTCACTCTGTGCAAACACTGCACATGTTGATGATAGTTTAATTTCTAATAGATTGTAAGGAACCAACTTTATATCATCAAAATCAATTCCAAATAAATTAATAGTATTAATCAAAAAAAGTCCACTTCCAGCGGCGCATTTGTCATTTATATAGAACTCCCTTAACTTGCCGTTTTCCTGATATATTATCTTTGTGTCCTGCCCACCTATATCCAAAGCCGTATTTTGATTCGAATATATATAATCGGTACCTATCGAGAGTGCAGACAACTCATTCATAGATTTTATGCCTTTGACATTACTTTTTCCGTAACCACACGAGACGATATGTACATCGTCTTCATATTGACATTTTAGCAAGTTAATCTTCTTCTCAAAATACTCTTTTTGATGAATTGGCGTTCTCTCTGTAAATAGTTCTTCAATTTCCCCAACATCATCCATAACACAGAATTTGGTAAATGTAGATCCAACATCAATACCTATGTTTTTCACACACACACCACCTTTAATGAATAGTTGTTTTCAATAGTTCTAATACACCAGTTGCCTTTTCTATGTCCAAAAATGATCTGTCAATCATATCTATCTCTATCTCTGACTTAGGAATACTTATATCTTTTGCAGAAACAAAATCACATTTGCAGCTCTTATTACGCAATGATATCGCACACTTCGCGCCAGATTCCTTAATTAGTTTTGATAATCTCGCATTTCTTGTTTTCTGTGAAAGATTCAAAAATGTATAATTATAAGCATTAAACAACTTTTCCGAACTATTATTTCCAGAATAATCTAAATTCCACCACGTAATATAATTTGAGCCTACAATCCTATAGTCATACATTATTTCAGAAAAAAATCTATCTTGATGATACCAAAGTGGATATCCAATCCAAAATACAGGTATTTTTCCATCTGTAATCTCCTCTTTTTGCGAAAGTTCAGATGCCATCATGTCATATAATTCAGCAGTTTGTTCCTTACATCTAGCAGTTATCAAATAATTAATATCATCAAATAGCATCGTTGGCTTTATATCCTTTGTTCTCAAGTTTAGTATAACATTTTGCCATGCTTTAACACTTCTTTCGCTATTTGAAATTACATTTGCTAATTTTTCTGGTTCAAACTTGCTTTCAGTCAACTTTTCGAGTTCAGAAATCAAATCGTCATGTTGAGACTTCACGTATCTATACGCTATTTCTTTTTCCATATCTTCGCCAGGATAATCCAATATAACTAACGGAACATTATACCTTTCAGCTAATATATTCCACCATGCAGGTAGTGTATTACATTGATTATTTGTGGCAATAAGAATATCCGGCTTAGGCAACTTACCTCTAGGTCCATCTTCTAATGATACACACCCTTCAATACAACATGAATATGAGCAACAATCTGTCGTAAGAAATTGTCGCTCACTTTCCGCTAACAATTCCTGTTCTCGTTCACTTGCTGCAATTACAGCAGCATAACTTTCAGGATAATAATATAAAATATCCATCGCTTCTAATATCTCTACAGGAACGAAAGATGTAACCCACGCAACCTTACTTTCTGGTGTTTTACCTTTCGCATATTTAGAGAAATATTTATAGTATTCTCTCATTAAACGAGTTTGAATTTTTCCAATTGTTTGTGCCATTTTCAACTCCTCTACAAGGTATCCGCAAACGCTTCTATCATAAGTTTTGCCTTACTCAGATCTTCCGAATTTGAAAGAGATAAATGCAACACTGGTATATGCAGTTCATCCAATTTCTTTTTGTAAACAGAATACAGGTAATCATACGGCTCACAATATTTCTGTGAAACAAATATTACTCCTTCCGCATGCAATTTACACATTTCATTAACATCAAACGAGATAATTTTGCTGAAATTATTTTGCGTAGGAGAAAGTCTTCTGGATAAAACTTTTCGCGAAATAGCTGCATATACATCTTCGTCGAAAGACTCCACAATGCTGTTTTGAATTCTTCCTGATTCTGGAAGATTATCCCCAACTATTTTGAGTCCACAGCCTTCAATCTTTCGAATAATATCCGTATTTGCGAGGAATGATCCTATCAGATAAACTCGATGCTTGTATGTAGGATTTGTTACTTCAATTCTATTCAATTCATCATGTTTACTTTCGTGTAGTGCTACAGATAGCTCTTCATGAATCGCATCAATATAATCCTTATACGATATTCGATCAAGTTTTTCGTAATAAGAACCAATTATTTCATTCCTGCAATTTACCATTTCAATCCTATTAGAAATATCACCTAATTCTTCGTGATAATATTCCTCTATAGCCACTCTTAACTGTTTAAGTTGCATAGCAAAATATTCAATAGCATAATCATCACTTCTTGCAGGTACCTTCAACTGATATTGAAATTTTGAGCTTCCCTTCAAATAACTTGGTATTATTCTAGTACTATCACAACTTCTGGGAAAAATAGCTCCATCAATTGAATCATCTAACATAACTTGTGAAATGAAATCATTTGCATAACCACAAAAATGCGTAATATTCCGTTCACCTGTATACCCACTAAACCGTACTGTATCACAAATTTCTTCTGGAACAAATCCAGACATTGATAATATCTTCATATCAAGTTTCTCCATATATCCATTTTTCGCTCGAGAACAAATCATATAATTCAGCAATATGGCTCTGATCTGGCGCATAGTTTATACATTCTGATTCAATGGCTCGTATCAAAGATAATTTCATTTCTTCAACAGTAATCCCATCTACACATTCTGACAAATTAATAACTCTTGATGCGACACTTCTCACCCGATTTCGTTCAAGTTTATTCGAATCCGGGGTGAGAAGGTAATTCATTCTATTTATATCAGCATCAACAAGAATTGTCCCATGCTGGCACAAAACCTCACCATTATCATAGAAAGCATTGCCACTAAATTTTCGCCCATTTAGCATCAAATCATTTCTACCATTATAACAACACTCCAGATCTATAGACTTCATCATTTTTTGGATAACTTCCCAATACTCTCTTTTCTCAGTATCATCCTCAATATTTATTAATGAATAATTTAAATTGCCATCATCATGATACACAGCTCCACCACCAGACATCCTTCTAGCAATCTTACCGCCTTCCCGTACAAATTCATCTGCTTTACACTCTGAAAAGACATTTTGATTTTTTCCTATGACAATCGTGTTCTTATTTTGCCATATATAAACAATAGTAGTACCATACTCTGCATATCTAAACAAATCTTGCTCAATTGCCAAATTCATATATGGATCCTTTGTCTTCGAGATATAATGTTTATACTTCATTTATTTTTTTTAATGTCACATCTATCGCATCAACAATTGCTTCCGAATAACTCGGATGTGGATGTAACGACTCCTTATATTTATCAATTGTGATATAATTATTTATCACTACTAAAAGTTCACTTGCAATATCACTGGCTCTCTCACACATAAGCTGTGCACCAATTAAAAAATGTGACGTTGCATCTACGACAAGTTTTATAAAGCATCTGTTTTGTGTAGATATACAAGTCCTGGCATTTGAATTCATATTAACCTTGCCACAAACCACATTTATCCCCTGTTCTTTTGCATCCTTCTCAGTAAGCCCAACGCTTGCGATCTCAGGAGATATATAGATGCACTCAACAACAACTGATTTAGTACACTTTTTACCAGCTATTTTCCTAACAATATTTTTTCCTTGCTCCATAGCCGTATGCGCAAGCATACGACCACCTGAAATGACATCTCCAGCAGCATATACGTGATCAATATTGGTCATTCCAAATTCATCCACTATAATACCACCTACAGCATCGCATTCTATCCCCAAATCATTTATACAATTATTTGAAGGTATCCTTCCAATGGCAGACAAAATTACATCATAATTTTCAGCTTCAAGATTATCAAACTGACAACGTGTTAATATATGAATTCCATCTCTCTTAAATTGTTGTGTTACTCCAACCGCAATTTCTTTATCCCACTTTCGCAGAATTCTTTCACCGCGAATAGCTATTGTCACATCACAGCCTAATTTATTTAGAATGCTTGCAAATTCAACAGCAATTACTCCTCCACCAATAACTAGAATCGACTGTGGAATATCAGACAATGCTAACAAATCATCACTTGAAATCGCACCATTAATAATTGGCTCTGCCTGTGTTGATCCCGTACATAACAAAATGTCCTTAACCTTATATTCTGCCCCACCACAAACAATCAAACCATCTTTATGTGCCTGAGCATCCCCCTCAATTATTGTAATGTCATTCGCTCTCAATAGTTTCTCAAGACCATCTCTAAGCAGACTAACCGTATCATCCATTTTTCTTTTGGTCACAGCATAATCAACAGTCACCGATGCACACTCCACACCATACCTTTTGAGATTAGTAATTTCACTATAACCTTCTGCAATATTTGCCAAAAATTTGGTTGGTACACACCCCCTGTTAAGGCATGTCCCTCCCAAATTCTCTTTTTCAAAAAGAATGACTGACAGGCCACATTTAATTGCTTCCAATGCTGCCGAATACCCAGCCGGTCCACCACCAACAATTCCTAAATCATATATCATAATTCTTTTATATATTCCTCATATTGATTTTCATCCATAAGGTTCTCTTCATTTTCTTCAAGTTCTATTTCTATTAACCACGCTAAATATGGGTCTTCATTTATTTGTTCTGGTTCGTCGATTAATTCTTCATTTATTGCCAAAACCTTTCCTGACACCGGAGCTATCAAATCCGAAACCGTCTTTACACTCTCAATATCTCCAAACGCTTGGCCTTTAACAATTTCATCGTCACAATCTGGCAGATTCAAAAACAAGATATTCCCCAATTTATTCTGTGCATAATCTGTAATACCAATTTTTGCCTTATTACCATCAATGCACATCCACAAATGTTTTTTTGAATATTTTTTCTCCATCATAACATTTTACCTCTATGCTTCAATATGATTCATAACCGCAACTACCAGCTCACCAAGATTTTTAACATTTGTTATCTCATCCAAAGAAAACTTGATTTCAAATTCATCCTCTATATCACTAATAATACTCAAATATGTCAAACTATCCCATTCCTCGACATTTGCAGCACATGATTTCTCATTCAGCACTAACTCATCATTTCCAAAAACATCCTTGCAAACCTCAACAACCTTATTATAAATTTCATTTCTCTCCATGGCCTATTTTTCCTCCTGTATATATGTTTTTTTAGTAATATAATCTTTCAATTCTATAACGTATTTTTCTGGTTCATACTCTACAAAACCCATTTGGGAATAAATATTTCTTACCATCATATTTTTATTTGTTGCAATGTATTCAGCATATATTTTTGAAAATCCTTTATCCTTTGCCACTTCTATTATCTTATTGATAACAAATTCTTCCATTCCTCTTTTAAGAACCCTACAACTCATGAGCCATGTATCAATGAATAATGTCGACTCATCCATTTTCCTTAAAATAACAACACCTACAAGGCCATGATCTCCATACTTATCCTTTAATGTATAAAACAATGTTACATATTCAGGGTTCAAAGATATTTTTCTTATATCATCCTCCGTATATCGTATTGTTCTCAAATTAAACTGATTGGATCTCTGTGTAAGTTGAGCTATTCTTGAAAATCTAGACTCCTCGAATGGCTTTGCTTGCCCCATCATTTCAAGGCTCTGTAAATACTCATCTATAGTATCATAAGAATTTTCTGCTCTTTTTCTTTCAAACTCTGCTTGATACAATTTTGTTCTATCTGACGCTTTGCCAATAAAGGAAGCCGTTTCAAACAAGTTAGAATTCTGCAAAAACTCTAAATACTGTGCTGGATCCTCAGGCAATTCAGGCACTTCAATATCAGGAATCAACTCTCTAACCAAATTTCTCTCAAACGGATTATCATCTATAAATACCATAGAGTCCATACCTATATTTAGAGTTTCTTGGATTGTGCGAATATTAGATGCTTTATCATCCCAGTTTGCAACAAAAACAGAAAAATCGTCTAAATGCAATATCATTTCATCATGTTTAAGAAAAGGTTCTTTTGCCGTTTCCTCGTTGTTCTTGCTACATACTGCAAGAATAATTCCACATTCCTTAAGTTGTTTAAGCCATCGCTGAAAATTTGTATAGGCATGTCCTCTTCCTAATTCACCAATTTCAATATTATTTATTCCGTCATCACCTATTACTCCTCCCCAAAGAGTATTATCTAAATCAAGGACAATACATTTCTTAATTTTCCCATTCAGGGCTTTTATAACCGAAACAACAGATTCGGCTATGTAAGGCAATGCTTTTGTTGAAACACTCATCTTAGCATTATAATAAAATGTTGAATCATAAAATGCGCTCTGACCAAGCCTAATCTGAATAGACTTTATATCCACCGGAAATACATTACAATTTTCATGCATTGCCTCTTCCAAAAGCCAATTCAGTTTCCTCATCTGATAAACAAATGTAGTATCAACCTTGCATGAATAATTACCTAAAGAATTATCGTTTATTTCTGTAAAGTTAAACTGAATCACTTGAGCAGTGCTATTTCTCTGAATGCAATTCCAATATTGCTTTATCTTTTTTATATAAATATCTGCAAAAGAACTTCTTTCATCAATCGTCGAATCCAAAAACTCTTCATATAACTTCTCTGTAGCAAGCCACAGCAAAATAACATTTGGCTCACACTTATAAGTTTCAGAATCCACGTCTAAAAGTTGTGCATCAATCTGATTATAATCAATATCTACTACAGATAAATTTACCTCCGCTAATTTAGCTGCACCTTCAATAGCCAATGAAAAAAATTGTGTTGCACAATTTCCTAATACCGCAATAGTAATCTTTTTTCCATCAATATTTAATTTTACTGCTTTACGCAATTCTTTAAAACTATACATAATACCTTCCTTAATTAGGTCTATCCTGATCACTATCCCCACGAAGTATTACCATTCCAGCTGGGTTAGTGCTGTAGTACATATCTATATTCTTCTGTTCAAATGGAGCAAAATAGTTTGGAATCACAATATTTCTTTCCTCTCTATTCTCCCACCCAGCATCAAAGAACACCTCACTATCAATGCCAGTGAAGTAACAATCAATATACTCATACGCATTATCTGACATATACTCATCAAAATACTCTGTAAACTTATACAACAATGAGAAATCTCCTATAAGATCAACAATTCTTATACATTTACTTTCATTAGCTAGCTGTTCTCTAGCAATGATAACTAATTTACTTTCTTCACCGACAACTCCAAACACTTCATACTTATATACTGGATGGTCAAAATATCTTTTTTTAAGATACCAGTCTTCTTTTTTCAATGCATTGTCTGCATATGCCACCTTAAACTTTTTAAAGTCGTCATAATTAGAAAGCTTAATTATTTTTTCTGCTTTATCTGAATTACACTCTCTCACAAAGTCATCTTGTACAAGTGCAATCTTGTACTCTTTCCTCGGTGACAATCTGTAAAAATGCTTCATTTTACCAGTTTCGTATTTCAGAAACTTGTATAATGGAATTGTTGTTTTAGGATTTATTCCCGGTGAAGACACGACATCAGGTTTTAATTCTTTAATAAGATAATTAAGCAATCCCATACCTATCATCCCATTAGCCGAACTTAACGCTTTCCAAACCGTCAAAGAGAGTTGTTTCATATTTTTATCATATGGCACAAAACCTAATATACCGTCAATGGATAATTTTTCTTCATCTTTTGATACTACGAAACATACTCTATCCTCTAAAACATACATATATTCAAAGAAAGCTCTATCCCTTGCTAAAATATGGTCTTTTCTCCATTCTTTGTCTATAAATGACATTATTTCGTCAATATCGTCCATTTCTGCAAAACATATCATATGTAAACCCCTCTTATTTTTCTTTATAATTCTCGCTCTTAGGTGGAAAATCATTACAATCCAATCTTGGAAGTTCTAATGCATTATCATCACCTAACTTTGCTACACGTACCTCTGTGGTTAAACCAACACAAGCCCCCTGGCTCTTAATATACTCTAGAACATCTGAATTATAGTTTCCATAAGGATAATTCATAACCCAATGTTTTCGGTCAATAAACTCATCTATAGTATCCAATGCCATGGAAATATCTTGCCGCATCTGCTCTGGCGCGAGGTTCCCCAACCAATAGTGATCGTATCCATGACAACCGATATGCATACCATGCCGCTTCATTGTTCTAATTTGTTCTTCTGACATATACAATTCATGTGCCAATTGTTCCTCCGTTACACCCACATATTTCTCAAATAAATTGCTTGAAATAGTATTCCTAAGTTTTTCTGGAAGCACTGTCTGAAGCATTCGTTTCACAAAAATTGTTTCCTTACTGTCAAAGCGATTAGCCACTGCATACTCAGAAAAAAGTTGTTCTGTAGGTGTATAGTCAAATTCATTTCCACGATAATAATTCATTTGACTTTTTACATCCTCAACAAGTTTATTGATATCTGCGCTTGCTAAAATATAGTGCACTTTATTTACATCTAAAAGCTGATGTGTTGTGAATGTTTTTCCAGGTATAAAAAATGACCCTTGTACCCCAAATTCTTCAAGAATAGGAAATGCAACGGTATAATTATCAACATATCCATCATCAAACGTGAGTAAAAGTGCTTTCTCTGGCAGTTCAACCTTTCCCTCAACTGCATCAATAACCTGTTCCATCGTCACAATATTAAAGTTATTCTTCATATACTCAATTTGTTGCCTAAACAAAGAACTGTCTAACCCTTTAATTTCAGGATATCTGCTATGTTTTAAATCTCTTGTATAATGATACATGGATATATATAATTTATTCATTTTTCTCTCCTATGTAAATTCCAATAAATATCGTACATATTACACATCATCAATCTTTGATTACGTTATACAATAATTAATCCTTATCAATAATAGCTTGTGCAATGGCGAAATCCACCTCATCATCTATATCCACCGAATGCCGCTTATCCATCACATAAGCATACGAGCCTTCGCTATATACACTAATATTATTCATCAATAAATCAGTATTCTGAATGTAGATTGCCCCATTGATTCTGTAATAAGTTTTCATATCCTGACGACGCCCAACCTTATTCAAATCAATAAATCCGAATAATGACTCATCTTCTGGTAAAGTATTGCAAACCAATGGTGAATGATCAACTTCACATACGGATACAACAGCTGTCGCTCCTTTGCTCTCATATATGTCAAATGCATTTTGTATGTCTTTCGCATCTCTCAAAGGTGAAGTAGGTTGAAGAAGGGTAACTGTATCAAATCTTTTTCCTAACTTTTCATATTCTGTCACAACAAATCGTAATGCATCCCAGCTGCTTGATTTATCTCCTGCTAAATTCTCATCCCTCAAAAAAGGGACATCAGCACCATATTTTTTTGCTATATCCGCATATAACTCACTGTCAGTAGACACATGAACAATATCGTACTTACCAGATGCAATTGCAGCCTCAACTGTATGTGCTAGTAAGGGTTTGCCTGCCAGCTCCTTAATGTTTTTATCCTTCAATCCCTTAGAACCACTTCTGGCTAGAATAACCGCAAGATTTCTCATCTAAACCTCCTGAAACTGGATATCATAAAACTCTTTTTTCAAGTCTATCGTTTTATCCAGCATTTCTCTTTTTACTATATCAACAATATTCTCAGCAACATCAGCTTTTTCATAAGGATTCGCTTCCTCTTCACAACGGCGCCTGAATTCAGCAGACTCAGCAATCTCCATTGCTTTCATAACACTATCTTTGTCAGGATTACAATCTATAACTGTCTGGGCGTGAGTTCTTCCCTTTTGTCTGTCACCGATATTTATTGTCGGAACATGGAAAGACGGAACTTCTATCAAACCGCTGGACGAATTCCCCATTACCATATAACAATATTTTAATGCTGACAAATACCTTTTCACACCAAGGGAAGCCACTACATGAACATTACTATACTCCTTTGCGTAGATTTCTAAAAGTTCATTAATTCTTCTTCCGCCCGCATCAGCATTAGCTTTTGTAATAACATATGTATATTTTGGCTTCTCAGCAAGGGCACTAAAAAATTCTGAGATTTGTTCATCAATACTCATTTTATCCAAAGTCACAGGATGATACGTCGCCACAATGTATGGTGTATTTAGCTTAAAATCTAAAGAAGCTTCCAAGTCTTCCTTTGACATCAATGGAATTTTTAGCGCATTCTCAACACCAGTAGCTCCAACCGAAAAAACTCTATTCGGATTCTCTCCCAGCTGTATTACACGATGTCTGTATTCATCTGTACTGGTAAAATGCAGATAACTCATTTTGGTTATAGAATGTCTGACAGCTTCATCTATAGCACCCTGGGTTGTCTCACCACCATGCATATGTATTATTGGAATCTGAGTATTGGTTGCAGCAATGCAAACAGCCAGCGTTTCATATCTATCGCCAAGCACAAGAAGAGCATCGGGTCTTCTTCTGTCAAAATACTCTCCAAATTTTACTAACGCATTAGCCATAGTCTTTGAAATAGCTACCGCACCATCGCCATTCTCAAGAATTTCGATTTTTTCATCAATCTGAATATTATCAGCTTCAATTTCCTTATATGTGCAACCGAATTCAGATGATAAATGCGCACCTGTAACTACTACTCTAAGATCTATATCACTATCATTTTGCATACGTTTTATGACTGGCGATAATAATCCATATTCTGCTCGTGTGGCTGTCAAAACTGCAATCTTTATCATATCTCTATCAATTCATCCTCATCAAAATCTCTGATGGCACAAGTCCCAATAACCTCATCCCATCTCATCGGTGAAATACCATTACCTGGTCTTTTAGTTGTAATATTCTCAGTTGTAAGCATCTCGCCCTTCCTGATTTGTGTTCTAGCTACAATACTTTTTCTAGCAACTGCTATATTTTTCTTCTCAGACTCAGCTGGTTGTTTAACACCTGAACCCAATGCTTTTTCTATATTCCTAATGGCGTCTACCATTTGCTTTAGCTCATCAGGTTCCAAGCTTGCCTTGTGATCAGGTCCCTCCATATTCTTGTCTAGAGTAAAATGCTTTTCGATTATCTTTGCTCCCATTGCAACAGCTGCTATAGGAACCTCTATTCCCTTGGTGTGATCAGAGTATCCTACCTCTAGTCCGAATTTGTCTCTCATCGCACACATTGCCTTCAGATTTACATCTTCAAATGGTGCCGGATATTCAGTTGTACAGTGTAGCAGACTGATCTCACCTGCTCCATTTGATTTTAAAACTTCTATTGCAGACTCAATATCATTTTCGTCACACATTCCTGTAGAGAGAATGATAGGCTGATGTTTCCTTGCAATGTCCACCAAATAAGGGTAGTTAGTTATCTCTCCCGATGGAATTTTCCATATATCACAGCCAAGTCTGGTAAGAAATTCCGTACTATCTATGTCAAATGATGTAGACAGAAATCCAATTCCAATCTGCTCGCAGTATTTCTTCAATTCTACAAATTCATCATAGGATAACATCAGCTCTTCCAACATATTAAGTTGGCTCTGCTTCGAGTCTGTAGTCTGCTTCTGATATTCTGCTTTGGCGGCATACCTAGAAACCATGTTTGAAGGATTGAAAGTCTGATACTTCACGTAATCAGCCCCAGCCACCTTCGCTTGATCTGCTAATTTTTTTGCAAGAGGCAAACTTCCATTGTGATTTACCCCTGCCTCTGCAATTATTAAAACTCTCATACTCTCATCTCACTTTTCTCGCAGGAACTCCAACCAATGTACACGCATCTTCTGTGTCCTTTATAACTACACTTCCTGCACCAATAACAACCTTTTTCCCTACTCTTGTTCCCTGAATGATATTAGCTCCCATTCCAATTTCTGTTTGGCAGCCAACACTCACAGCTCCAGCAAGTTTTGCAGCCGGATTTATAGAGACAAAATCATCAATTACACCATCGTGGCATATGGTGGCATCCATATTTACAAATACAAAATCACCAAGCTTTACATTTGTAGATATCTTAGCTCCCATACTTATAATGCAGCCCTGTCCTATCACAGCATCACTGCATACCATAGCATTCTGTAGAACCAAATTAGGAAACTTCACATGACTGTTTTTCCTGTAATTATCATATATCATTCTTCTGACAATTGGACTGCCAACACTCAAAATAACGTTTATATCAATTTGAGCACTAAGAATGTAATCATCATCCCCCAAATACTTAATCTCTGTATTTGCTACTTTTACACAGGACGAATTATCAGGATGCGACTTGTCCACATACCCCACAATATTCCACTCATTTAGAATTTTGTTACTCTCCATAATCTGCCATGCAAGCTCCCTCATACATCCGCCTGCACCAACCAAAATAATATCCGTCATCCTATCTCCTAAGCCAACACATTCTTTATTGCATCTGCTACGATTTTAATCTCTTCCTCTGTAATCTGAGTACTACATGGGAAGTTCAAAATACAACTGCTGTAATATGGAGCCTTCTCCATCTCATAGGCAATTTCATCCCTGTATGGCTTCTGTTCATGTATCAGTCCCCATATTGCTCTTGTCTGAATTCCCTGCTCCTGTAATTCAAGTATGATATCTCTCAGAGAACGTTTCAGATAATTCATATCAAGTTCCAATGAATAAAACCACTGATTTGAGTATGTTCCCTCTCTAAATCCTAGCAGCTTTCCATGTTCCAAACCAGAAAATAGTTCCTTGTACAAATCATAGTTTCTATGCTTTCGCTCTACAAATTCTGGCAGTTTCTCCATCTGTGCCACCCCAAGTGCCGCCTGGATGTTGGTCATTCGGTAATTGTATCCTACTTCATCATGAATATAGAAATGTGGATCATCCTTCGCCTGAGTAGACAGGTATCTGATATGGTCAACTTCCTTTGGTTCTCTAGCTGTAATAGCACCACCACCACCAGTAGTAATTATTTTGTTTCCATTAAAGGAATAGGCACCATAATCACCAATAGTACCAGCATACTTGCCTGCAAAAACTCCCTCTGTATATCTTGAGCCTAAAGCTTCTGTAGCATCCTCGATTACCTTTAGATGGAATTCTTCTGCAATTTTCATAATTGCTTCCATATCTGCCAGATTTCCAAATACATGAACTACGACAACTGCCTTAACTATTTTTCCAGACGCGCTATGCACCAGCTTACCATCCTCTATTCTGCATTCCTGCTCACAAAACTTACGAAGCTTAACTGGGTTCATGCACAGACTGTCATCGCAATCCATAAACACAGGTGTTGCAAATTGGTACTTTACAGGATTAACTGCCGCAATAAATGTAAGAGTAGGAACAATAACCATATCCCCAGGTTCTACACCACAGGATATCAAAGCAAGATGCAATCCAGCTGTTCCACTTTGACATGCCGCAACATTATCGACATGCAAATATTCAGCCATCATCTGTTCCAACTTAGTAATGTATGCGCCGCCAGTAGATACCCATCCCTGGTCTATTGCATTATCTACATATTTTCTCTCATTCCCTTCAAAATTAGGAATTGATAACGGAATAAATCTTCCCATAACTAGCACCATCCTCTGTTTTTTCGCATATACTTTAATTTACATTTTCGAATCTAATGATTTTCCCTTTTCAATATGTTCGAAATTAGGCAGATATTCTTTAATAATATCTACAACCTCTTCCTTTGTGAGATTCACTTTTTCAAAAGCCGCATCAAGCTTTGTCATTACATTTTCTACTTTCACTGCATCTGGAATAGTTTTGTCAGTAATAACTCCAAGTGAATCAAAACGTATCATATCTACATTTTCCTCATCAGTGAAAAATTCCTCAAACGCTTTCTCCCCTGAAGTGTTAGATCCAGAGTAATGAACAGGATACAGCTTGCTGCCATTCTTCAATTCTTCTGCTTTATCCACAGCTTCTTCGTCAGATTCACACAACAACACTTCGTAACCATGTTCTTCTAATAATGCTGTAGCAATTGCATCAAAGGTCATCATCTGAGCTTCCTCCAACTTAGGAAAGAAAATCTCTCTGTTCGCACCAAGCATACAAGACATCATGCAAATCTGACCGCTTTCTTCCGGTGATACAAAATATCTCTTCACATCTGACGGAGCGCTAAGTGGCTGAAGCTTTGAAAGCCTTGCAATAAATCCTGCTGGAAGCGAACCATTTGAGAAGGCAACATTTGCAAAACGAGCCGTCTTCACAGGAAATCTATCTGAGTATGCAAAAATTACATCCTCCATAATACGTTTGCTTGCTCCCATTATGTTTACAGGATTTGCAGCCTTGTCCGTAGACACACAAAAATACTCTTCTGGTGGAAACTCGCTCAGCAAATCAAGAAGTTTCTTCGCATGTAAGACATTATTCTGAATAAGCGCTTCCACAGAATATATATCCTTCTCGCTCCGCACATGCTTGTGAGCAGAAAAATTAGCAACTACATCAAAGCCGCCTCTGCTTCTAAACATTTTCTCGAAAACTGGCGATGCAAAATCCATAGGATAAGGTATGTAGTCCTCAGGAATATACATTCCCTTCGTACTTCGCAAATCTCTGGTAAGCTCTGCAAGCCCATTCTCGTTAATATCCACCACCACGAGTGATTTTGGTTTAAATGGCAGGACAGCCTTGATATATGAACTGCCAATACTTCCAGCCCCACCAATTACAAGTATTGATTTTCCTTCTATTTTTTCTGTAAGCTTGGCTTTATTCCTCTCAATGTCCTCAAGAAACATACTTTTGGGACGTTTTGTAACGTATTTTGATATAAAGCTATTTAACTCAAACATAATTTCACCTTCTTAAAATATAACTCAATTCATAACAATTCGAGTAGTTTGGTATTATAATCAGCAATTAAAAAAACACATGTATTAAGCACATAGATAAATCCATTTACAGAATCCCTACTATATTCATTCTGTTTCTGTAACACCAACATCAAATCTATCTCTTCTATATACCCCAGCCATTCATCAATTGAATAAGTAGTCTCTGCTGTTGCAATATTTCTTGCCTTTATAATATTCCATTTAATAATCTTAATAAAAATCACTCGCAAATAATCATACAAGTTAGTATTTGAATTTAGATACTGCATCTTTTGTATCCAATCACTCAACTGATATGTAGCTGTGCTTATATATTTATCTTCAATATTATTAATTAAAATTTTCCTAATTTCGCTCTTTGAATTATGCCTATCCGATAGAGAAAAGATTTTTTCCGCACAAAGACTTGCAGCATTCGTTTCCATTCCATAATGCTTTTCTAATAATTCTGGTATTCTTTCAATAAAATCTACCAGCTTTGCAATGTAATAATTTTTTACTAATGCTTTATACTTATCCCCAGGTTGCAAAGTGACAGATATCTTAGCATCAATATACTCAACTTCCGAATCCAAGACCAACTGCTGATATGAGTCTATCATCGGATAATTTATATATAGTTTCCCAACATCAGTAGAATCCGAAAAGTATTCTTGCAATTTATTTATCTTTTGTTCGCTAAAGCATGGATCGTGACGCTCATAATCAAATACTAGAAAAATATTTGTAAAATCACGCTTATACTGAATTTCCATATCATTCTTGTTCTTACTAACTATATATGGTAAATCCACATCTACATAATCCCAATCTTCGTCATATTCTTTAACGATTAAATTATATAAACCATATATATTGGTTCCATATATCCAAACATCTTCCATGGCTATATTAAGTTCTGGAAAACATCTAAACAATAATTGAAACAGAATATCTTTTTCATGATTTCCTTCAACTACAACCAGAGTTTTCCCTCTATTTCGTGGCGAAACCACATCATAATTACTCATATTTGCTGAACTCTCCACCAATATACATTTTCTCCAAGTTGTGTCCCTCTCGCAACTCTCTTCCCGTCGCTTTGAAAAGAGGTGTCAAACCAAATTTTGAAAGAATAAATAAACAATCCGGTCTCATAATTCTATTCGTCATCAAATTTGTATTATGAGATGTCAAAACTATCTGACACTCAGGATATTTTTCTTTTAGAACCTTAACCACATTTTCAGCAAGCTCATAATTATAAAATGCGTCAAACTCATCCATATACAAAAAAGACGCTCTACGAACACTTGCCAATCGCTGATATAATCTGACTAATGCTAAAGTTCCACTAGATGCATTCCTAACAAATGGAATTAATCCATTTTCATGCTTAAAATACAATTGATAAGCCCCATCTGGCATCTTTTCCAAATAAAGCTCGCACTCAATTCCCATTTTATTCAAAAATTCTTCAAAATCCTCTAATCTATCATCAACATCTAAGAACTGATAAAAATTATCATATCTAAATTTGCCCATATTAGTAACACTACCTATAGAAATCATAGTCATACGGTCAATATAATCTGATAACTTGAGCAAAATATTATCTGAATCTAGTGCCGTATTCCCTATAAGCCATCTAACAAATGGTAATGTACGCTTTTCAATGTCTCCTGCTTCATTCATTAACGCTGCAACATATTTAGTATGGTTTACCTCTTCTGCTTTGACTAAGTCTAATTTATCAAATTTGAAATCCTTTTTATCGAAATCCACATCAAAAATATATTGTCCATCAACAATTAGCCTCTCATTCTTCATTTTTGTTGATGAAAATTTTGAATACTCATATATCAAATTTTTTCCATCAAGAACAAATTCGTATGAAAATGATACTTCTTTATCCAATGCATCTGCATTAACATATGAATAATCTGCATCTCCCCAGAAATTCATATCACGAAAATTAGTCGTTATATCTAGCAATGCTTTACCCAAATTAGTTTTACCAGTAGCATTTTTTCCATAAATTATCATTTTACTAATGACATTATCCGTTATACAATCCTGACTGAATTTATAGCCACCAACTTTTCCAAAATCTATTACTACTTGCTCTTTGAAATTCTTAAAATTCTTTACTTTAAATGTTTTAAGCATTGATTCACCTACTTATAATATTTCTATTTATTTTCAGTATAACCACTTTTATATTTATATTCAACAAAAACCGTAAAAAAATTACGTTTCTTGTCTGTTATATATCTACGATTTCAAATTCAATTTTTCTTCCATCCTGTGCATCTCTTCAAACTCACCCATATCAAGGAAAGAATCTTCTGAGATTGGATACATTCCGACACGGCGTCCCTCTTTCATAAGCTTGTCTGCCAAATGTGTCATATGGAAAAATTCGTCTTGAGGAATATCATCCACAAGCTCCGGATTCAATATGTACATACCAGTATTCACAAAATACGAAAGCTTTGGCTTTTCCTCCATGGACTCTATAGTTCCATTCTCACTTGAATGAATAACTCCATAAGGAACCACAATATTCTTAAGTGCCGATACAATAGTAAGTTCATTTCCAGACTCAACATGGTACTTGTATATATC
>CAMFPD010000015.1 GCA_945971355.1 uncultured Lachnobacterium sp. | reverse complement strand
AGCGTCAGATGTGTATAAGAGACAGAGATAATTCTATATATTGTCCTTTTTTCTGTAAACTGCCAATTTCTTCCAATTTATGACATTCCATTTAGGCTGTAATCATTTTTCACCCTGGAATACCCAGGATTGTAGTACGGGTCACCATATCGAAGTATATCATTCCACTCAGTTCGCATATATTCTATCTCTGTCTGAAATCTTCGAACTTTCTCATCCGTATCTTCCTGTCCACGAGACTTTGATTCATAGTGATATGCTTCAACCTTTGGATTGAATACTATGAGATACCCCTTCTTCCTGACCTTTAGACACAAATCCACATCATTAAATGCAACTGTTAGATATTCTTCGAAGCCTCCCACCTCATCAAATACAGATTTTTTGATCATAAGGCAGGCTGCTGTCACAGCCGAGCACTCTCGTATCACATGGGTCTTGTCCCAATGGCTCTCGTCATATCTCGAAAGTCCTGTAAGCATATTGGATCCAATACCTCTGGCATGTCCACCAACACCAACTACTATTCCAGCATGTTGAATGGTGTCATCAGGATAGTAGAGCTTCCCTCCGACTATTCCTACCTCATCTCGACTACAGATGTCAAGCATTTTCTCAATCCAATCGGGGGTTATTATCTCAATATCATTGTTTAACAATAAAAGGTAGCTTCCGCTTGCAAACTTAGCTCCATAATTATTGATTGCCGAATAATTAAATCCTGCATTTGGCGGTTTCCATGTAACCACATCTATTTTAGTCACATTTGAGTAGCTACCCTCCGAAACAGATTTATCATAATTAGCCAGCTCAGGAATGCTTCCATCAGAATTATGTGTAGCAATAGTTTTGTAGTACTCGAATATCTCATCAGATGTACTATTGTTCTCCACCACAATGATTTCACAGTTCTCATAAGTAGATTTTTTTATAGAGTCTATGCATTTTTTTAGCGAATCTACTTCATCCTTATTCGGAATGATAATACTCACAAGCGGTGTTTGTTTTGCCTTGGAAGACTTTCTTAAACTTACAGCTTCTGTTGCTTCAGAGATAGATTTTCCCTGTGTTTTACTATGGCATAACACCTTTGGCACATGAACAATGCGTCCTGCCTTTTGCACGGCATCGTACATACTTGCATTACAGTCCTCCAGCAAGTCTTTTCTCACAAGTGTTACATTACCAAGATAGTTTTTAGCATAAAAAAAGTCAAGGTCAAAATCAGATTTGAACATAGGTTCAATCTTTCCCTCTGAATTCTCCATATCTTCATCAGAATAGACAATATCAATTTCACCTGACTCTCTGTATTTTGACTTACTATCGTTCCAATGCACACCTGATTGTATACTTGCAACATCCTCTGATGACTTCACACCAAAATTTAAACCATCCACTTCATGATGCTCTTTTGCGTTTAAAATAACCTCTACCATTTCAAATAAGGCATTCGGCTCCAATTCATCATTTTGATTAAGTGCTGCAACAAATTCTCCCTTGCAAACTTCTTTATCAAAACACCTGCATATCTCATAGTTTTGATAGGTTTGCTTTTCGAGACTTGCTAAAAGCCGGTCTTCAGGTTCTGTTCCTTTACAGGCTTCACCACATTCTGATTTATCTGCATTTAAAACAATACTCACAAGAGGAGCTTTACCCTCAGCCAGCCATTTTTTATATAAAAACTTCTGACGCGAAAGTTCCTCCTGTGTGACACTGTGCTTTTGTTTCCAATCAATATATGAAATTTCATCAGGCTCACGCTTTTCACTAAGGCGGATTTTGAATTCCTTCCAACCATAGTGCTTTAAATAGCGGATTCCTTTTTTAATATTGTAAAGTGTGATTTTCATAGCTTATCTTTTAATAATGCACCTTGTAAATATATGCATTTAACTCTCCATACACCTCTTCAAGTTCAACTCGGCTTGATTTAAGCTTATGTGTACTAAACAAATACTCGATTCCAAGATCCTCAAGCTGAGCATAATTAAGTCTCAGATGAATCCAGTCTGTCTGCATCAGAGAAATAGATGAATCCTTGTCTGCTGTCGTAATTGTAAGATGAGCATATCTGTTGTATGTCTCTGCCATTGTCTCGTTTGGATCAAAGTAATGCCAGAAATCCATATTCGGAACATAGTTTGTTGAGTTTATAGCCTTTGCGCCAAGAGCAACCAGATAATCACCCAGGATATTACTGTTTACACCTATCCATTTAGCGTCTGGGTCCTCCTCCACAATCTTCTGAATTTCTGCCGCAACTGGCTTAGTTGTGATTGGATCAAGTCCTACCTGAACAGGGTTAAATGACATACCCGTCACAAAAACCACAGCCGCCAAAGCAAGCATTGCAATGTTTCTAGTAATCCTCTTCACATTTGCAAGAAGAAGTGTTCCAACAACTACTGCAAATACAGCGAGCAATACCGTGTTTACGAGAACAGCTTTTTTACTCATCTCCTGAGAGTAGAAAAGTGCAATTCCTACTGAAACAAGTACAATCGGTGCCGCAACATACCACTTCATCTGCTTTAGTGTCTCATACTCAGACAGAGCAATGATAAGCATAAGTACATTGGCATATCCCACGATATCCACTGTTCTAACAGCTGTAGAGTTAGTCATAAGAGTAAGCTCTACTAATTTATGTGGAAGCTCAAAAGTACAGTACAGTGTCAGGAATACTGTAGGAACTGTGAGGCACCACATCAACATACTCTTTCCGCGCTTCTGAATCATTACATAGAAGAAAACAATCATTGAAGCAGGGAAGAAGCTAAAGAAGCAGGCCATCTCACTGGCATTGTTATATTCAATAAATGGTGACAAGGTTGATGAGAGATATCCAAAAAGATTATAGAGCTTATATCTTCCATAATCAACTCGCCCTGCTGGGTAAACAGTATTGGAAATTTCCCTGATATAATCCAAATCATTATATACAAATGCCGCCACAAGACTGATCATAAATACCACGCAAACTACTGCAAGAGCCCATTCCTTAAACTTATAGTTCTTCCAATATTCCTTCTGAGAAAAGAACATCCAAATAAGAATTCCCAGATAAACATAACCCGCTGGCACCTGCCATGCCGGATAAAGATTTACAATAAATTCTGCCGCAAACAGTGCTGTTCCTATTCCAAGCAGGACTTTCTTCCACATTGTTTGCTGTGAAATGAAATAATAGAAGAACACTAACGCTGCTTGTCCTGCAAAAATCCATGTAACAATGGACCACTCCATATTAAACATTGAAAACCATATAAGGCAGGCACCAAAAAATGCAACAAGCTTATTCTTCTTTGCCAAAATATAGCAAAACTCATATGAGAACATAAATCCAAAGATCATGTGGAAGCACCATACATATGAGAGTCCGTATTCTGATCCAAACAAATAGTATCCCCAGTCAGATGGCTTAGCAAGTGCTGAATAGCTAAGATACAGTCCCGAAGCTGACATATTCGTATGTGTGGTTCCCATTACTATGTCATTGTACAAACCGTAATTTGTATACTCTGCCGACATAATTCTCGGAACAGAAACAAGCCATTCATCACTTCTTATATCTCTAGATTCACCGAATAACGGCTGAATAAACTCAGACCCAAACCCTTGCTGAATATACAAATCATACTGTGCCAATGAAGAGCCATTAAACTTATTGAGTACACAGAAAACAAAGAGCATAAAAGCAACCACCCAGCGGTACTTATATATCTGTTTATACAAGGTCTTAATATCCATAAAAACATGAAGCATAGCAAATGCCCAAAGAATAATCAAAATCATAAGGCGCTTTGCGAACACCTGGTACATCATTCCCCCTTGGAAATGCTCTACCATTGAAAAACACAAATCAGCTGTAATTACTTCATCACCATATTTTAAAACACCGTCCTTGTAATCATCTTCCGCAGTTGCCCAGATAGTAACAGCACATGTTTTCATAATGTTTTTACCTGTGATAGTGATGACGAATTCTTTCTCCTCATCCACCTCAACCAGTTCATCACTTACGAAATATACATAAGTGTTATCCTGCATCGACTCCATTCTTCTTGTGTCATCAACAACAATCTCACCTGTTTCAACATCAGTTACCGTAACCTGTATTTCTCCAATGTTGATTATTTTACCATAGGTTCCCATCAATAGTGCAACACCATAGAAATCTTCATCTGTAGTAAATGACTGCTCTACAACTCTCCCATTCCATATATTTCCAATACTTCCAGAATTGTTCTCAACTTTAACCTCCATGATTCCGGCATCTCTATAGGATGCAAAATACTCATGAACACCTAATACTGCAAACACCATTGTCAAAATAATCGTAAGAACAATTTTCTTATGGGCAATTACTTTATTTGCCAGCTTTTTCACCTGTATCTTTTCCATTAACTATCTCCCTTATGTGTTTTCTAAAACATACTATACATACGACTGCTGCTACAATCATATAAATTACAAATGCTATTATATCTGATACCCTAAACAGGCTGTAAAACAATGTCAGACATATTGCAATGCACAAATACCTGTTGAAGCAGGTCTTTTTCTCTATCTGTAATCTCTTGATAAATACAAAGTCTGTAACAACATACCAAATTATAAAAGCCAATAGACTTGCATACGCAATATAAGTACAGTCCTTAAAAATTATATATGCAAGAAAATCTAACACGAAAGCAAGCACAATTGAGAAAAAATTATTCTTGGTGTACTCTTTCGTCATCTTGAGAACCTTGAAATAATTACCGCAAACAAGCATAATAAGTGTTCTAAATATTACCGTTCCGAAAAGAATTGATGCAATAAAAAGACTCGCCTCATACTTGTCCAACCAATGAATAACAAGGAACTTAGCCACATAAAATGCGAGCATGGACATAAGTGCCACAAAAGTCAGCACATCACTCATTAAAGTGTAGTATTTCGCGTACTTATCATCATCCACTCTAACCAGATACGGATAAATCAGATTTGAAACTGTACTGATAAGTGTATACATAACAGAAATAATAGAAACCGCAAATGAATACATGGCAAAATCAGTAAGTGTAAACAAATTCTGAACAAATATACTATCTATACCAAGAATGATAATAGCAACAAACTCACTAATCATAAAGAAGAAACCGCCCTTAATCAGGCTTCCAACACTTCTGTCAGGCTTTGTCTCTTCCTTTGTAATTGCAAATACATTCACAAACTGTTTGTTCTGGATCATCACAGCAATCATACAAATCAAATTGATAAGTGTAACCGCTATCAGAAGCACAAGGTAATTATATAGACTAAATATAATAACTGCTGCAACCATAACGCACTGAAGCACATTCTGCATATAAGTCACAGCACTGTCAATTACAAAGCGCTTTGTAAACTGATTGATTGATGAATAAAACCACTTGATATTCATCAGTGGAATATTCACAATTGTGAATGCGTAAGCCACTCCTATATTCCTATCCTCTGGGAATAACAGGAACAAAATAACCAACAAAAGAGCTGCCATACCAAGCTGCAATATCACCATTGCTCTGCTGTATTTTCTGAAATCATTCACTGGAAGCTCATCCACATCCAAATGACCGTACTTCAAATAAATACCATTAACCAAACCTAGATGAAAAAATCCTGCATATGCAATATACAACTGGTATATATGATAATATGCATAGTCATCTACAGAAAGATATTTTGGAATAACAAATCCCATGAACAAGGAAACCAGCAGTGTGAGCAAATTACTACTGATAACCATAAATGCATTCTTTTTCATGTTATGATTTAACCTTTCTTTTGGGCGCAATAACACCTTTTATCATATAATTGCAAATATTATATCACAAAACAATTTGACCAACAATTCATTAGGCGCTAAAATAATCTTATGAATTTATTAAGTTTGATAAAACAATACGGAATCAGGGATCTTGCATACAGATATTTTGAGTCAAAGGACACTGCTAACCGTTCAGCAAAATATCTTGAAAACATAAGCAGCTTCCTCCCAACTGAAGCTGAGCTTACGGCTCAGCGCAATGCTCACTTCGATTATGAACCAACCTTCAGCATTGTTGTTCCAGCCTACGAGACAAAGGAGGTCTTCTTAAAAGAGCTGGTAGATTCAGTGCTTGGACAAACCTATGGCAAATTAGAACTTATAATTGCAGACGGAAGCAAAAGCGACATAGTTCGCAAATACTTAAACAACTACAACGATGACAGAATCGTGTATATAAAGCTGAAGGAAAATACTGGAATATCCGGCAATACCAACGAAGGTTTTTCTCATGTCAAGGGTGACTATGTTGCCCTTCTGGACCATGACGACGTACTCACTCTCAATGCTTTATACGAAATGGTAAAGGTATTAAATGAAGTATCCCCAAGACCTGACATGGTATACTCTGATGAGGACAAATTAAACCAGGCAACCGGTCAGTTTACAGATCCTTCCTTCAAGCCTGACTACAACGAGTATTTCCTTCGACATGTAAATTATATCTGTCATTTTCTGATTTATTCAAAGGAGCTTTTAGACAAGGTAGGGGGCTTAGATGCAGCCTACGATGGAGCACAGGATCATGAATTCATCTTAAGATGCGCTGCAAATGGCGCCAAAATTGCTCATATTCCAAAGATTTTATATCATTGGAGAATTCACCCTGAATCAACGGCCGCAGATCCAAACAGTAAGCTCTATGCCTTTAACAATGGCATGAAAGCAATTGAAAAATATCTAAAATCAGTTGGAGATCCAGGTCAGGTATCACTAACAAAGGATTTGGGAATATACACTATAAAGTATGATATGCCAAAGGATAAGCTTAAGGTTCTCGTTCTATCTGAGAATGAGACTCAGCTTGACAGGATGAAAAAAACAGCATTTGATGAGGCATGTGATTATTCCAGTAAATGTGAAATAACATGGAAAATTAATTCACAGCATAACTCAGCTGCAGATAACAAATCCAGTGATAATAATTTATACAATAATAATTCGTGTGGCACTAGTTCATGTGATTACAGCTCCTACGATTACATAGTATGCACTAAGCACGCTGCCGTACCAGCTACCAAAAACTGGCTCGGCAAAATGCTAAGAACCGTCACAAACAAAAATGTAGCAATTGTAGCAGCCAAGTGCCTTGGTTCAGATAACAAAGTATTAAGCTGCGGAGCCACATACCAGATCAATACGCAAGGTTCCAAGGTAGTATCTCTATACGAAGGTATAAACAGGCATTTTCACGGCTACAATCACAGAGCCATAGATGTAACCACAAATGTAAGTCTCGACCCTCTTTACATGGCAATTATAAGAAGTGACGTAATCTGTGAATACCAGAAGGAAAAGGATGTCTACGCACTTTGTCTCAAGTTAAACAATGATGGAAAACATGTGCTTGTGGATACTGAAATCGTGGCAAAGGTATCTGGTGTAAATCAAATTCCAGACAAGCTTTCAGACAAAGCAATTAGATTAGTGAAAAAATATGACCCATATTACACACCAAATACAAGTATAGAAAAAGGTCAGTTCCTGTTGTAGGAGCTGACCTTTTGTCACACACAAATTTAGTTATAAAATACATAATCTTTTCTGCTATAACATTCCAAAATAACATTACAAAATAACATTACAAAAGCACAAAAGTCCCAAAATTTCTCACAAAACCAGTCTTCTTAAATCCATAATGAAATACCTGATAATGGCGCTTGAACCAATTCTGCTCTGGAGCATTTCCAAACATATCAAGAAGTCTAACCTGTTCCTCAGATAACTGTTCTCTGTAGTTATCTACAAAAGCCTTCGCCTGACGACAGTTATCATAAAGTGCCTGCCTCTGCTCTCCGAGCTTTGTGATGTTTCTTCTGATATACTCCATCTCACTCACACCACCAACCTGGTTTCCACCATGCTGCCTGTACAGAAGAAGTGGTTCATCCAGAAATGCAACCTTACCAAAGCTTGCACCAACAAGTGCAATCCACCAGTCATGCATCTTGATTTTCTCTGGGAAATTATCAAGCTTCTCCCATAAAGCCCTGTTGAACATAACTGTACATCCGATAAGCTTATTCTCCATTGCAAGATGACACAAATCAAGCTTAGTTGTATCCAGATTATTAAGCTTCTGGAACGAAGGGTGGTACTCCTTGAGATTCACATCCACCATCTTAGCATCACCAAAAACCACTGTTGGAACATCCTTCTGTCCATTCTCAGTTTTCTTCATAAACTCAAGTGTATGCTCGATTTTCTGCGGAAGCCAGAAATCATCCTGATCACAAAACATATAATAAGACGCATCGAATTTCTTTACATTAACCAAAAAATTCTTGATAACTCTTAAATTCTTCTCATTCTTGTGAAAAAAGACTTTACCAGGATTCTTCTCCTGATAGTCTTTTGCAATAGCCTCAGTTCCATCAGTTGAACCGTCATCACATATATGAAGTTCGATATCCTTGAAAGAATTATCCAAAATCGAGTCTATCTGTTCACGGAGAAAACGCTCTCCGTTATAAGTTGCCATAACAATCGCAATTTCTGCCATATCTTACTCCATCTTCCCCTTAAATTCCTGATCAATCTGCTGAAGTCTCATCTCGAAATCCTGCTTGTTCTTCTGACAAATTGTTTGAAGAACAACTCCCGCAAAAAGAGCCAGTATAGCAGTAAGCATTACAAAACCACACACGATAAGTGTAGGGAAGTTAGGCACAAGTCCTGTCTTGTGGTACACATTGAGAACTGGCACAAAAAATCCTATTGATACCAGCGCAAGAACTGCTGCAATAGCACCGAAGAACGACATTGGCTTATAGGTTCTAAACAGTCTGATGATAGTTCTAATTACCTTGAAACCATCTGAGTATGTGTTGAGCTTAGACTCACTACCCTCTGGACGGTCACGGTATGTGATTACAGAGTTTTCAACAAACATATTCTTGTCTGCTGCGTGAATACTCATCTCAGTCTCAATCTCAAATCCCTTTGAAAGAACTGGGAAGGACTTAACGAACTGATAGCTGAAGGCTCTGTATCCAGTCATTATATCCTTGATTTCTGTATCGAAAAGAGTGTTGATACTCTTTCTAACAAGAGAGTTTCCAAAATTATGAAAAGGTCTCTTATTCTCTGTAAAATATGTTGAAGAAAGACGATCTCCTACCACCATATCTGTTTTTCTGTTAAGTACCATGTCCACCATCTCTGGCGCGCATTCTGCAGGATATGTGTCATCACCGTCAGTCATAATATAGCACTCTGCATCAATCTCTCTGAACATTCTTCTGATAACATTTCCTTTACCCTGCTGGAACTCATATCTAACAACAGCACCTGCATTTCTGGCAATCTCATCTGTACCATCAGATGAGTTATTGTCGTATACATAAATAACAGCCTCTGGAAGTGCTGCTTTAAAATCCTTCACAACCTTCTCAATGGTCTTGCTCTCATTGTAGCAAGGAATTAATACTGCAATTTTATCCATATTGTTTTCCTCATTTCCCGTCTATACGGCATATAGTTTACTATCTAACAAATATCTTCAAATATATAGAACCCGCAAAACAGCGGAATTTTCTAATCAGCACGCAAAGCTTAATCTGAAAATCCGATAGCCCCAATACCTTCTGATTTTTCTCAAATACATATTTGTGCTCTCCAACATACTGAGCAGTTTTTTCCTTGTCACCACCCATTACCTGACCAGTATTTGAATCATTTCTGACTCTAAACAGGTTGAGCGGCTCAAGTATAGAAAATACTTTACCAGTGTTTGCAATTCTTACCCAGAAATCATAATCAACGATATAGGTAATCTTAGGATCAATTCCACCTATCTCATCAAGAATACTTCTTTTGAATAGATTTGCCTGTGGGGCTCCATAATAGTTTTTGTTGAAAAAGCCCTTTTTATTAACAATTTTACCATCGATAGGCTCCTTCGCAGGGTACCTCTTGTAAAATCCCTTGTTATTGCCATCCAAATCCACAAGCTTTGTATTACTTGAAACAAGTACCACCTCTGGATACTTTTCAAAAACCGCAACCTCTTTTTCTATGCATTCAGGAACAATCAGGTCATCTGCGCACATGAGCTTGATAAATTCACCTGTACACAGCTCAAGGCAATGATTCCAATTGCCTGCCATACCCAGGTTCTTCTCATTGTGATAAACCTTCACACGGTTATCCTTTGCCTCATAGGCTTTGATAACCTCTAATGTATTGTCCTTTGAATTGTCATCTACAATTACAAGCTCGATATTCCTGTATGTCTGATTCAAAATCGAATCAATTGTTTCACTAATGTAATCTGCATTATTGTAAGCAGGTATACACACGCTAACCAGCTTATCGCTCATATTTTAACCCCTTAGTAATCTATTTTATCTGAAAATAACCGACATTTTATTATATTAAATTTGTACCCATATCGCAAGTATATACAAATTCATCCTATGGCAACAGGCTTTTCCTGCCACACATGTATAATCGTTACTACTTACTCTCGAATGGAGAAATCCGCCTTGTCCAAAGTCAGATTCACATTGTAATACGGATCTCCTGCCATAAGTTCCTTGTTCCACTTCTCGATAAAACGAGCAACCTCAGAATTAAATCTCTCGATTTTCTCAGGAGTATCCTCAAGACCTCTGGATTTTGACTCATAGTGATACAATTCAACCTGTGGATTGTACACAACAAGCTTGCCAAGACTTCTAACCTTCATGCAAAAATCAATATCGTTAAAGGCAACCACAAGTTCCTCTGTAAGACCTCCAACCTGATCAAATACTGATTTCTTCACCATAAGACATGCCGCAGTGACAGCAGACAAATCCTGGGCACAGATAAGGCGATTGAAATATCCATTATCATATCTGTTCATTCCAATAAATGAGTGACCAGCCATACCACCAAAGCCCAGTGTAACGCCACCATGCTGGACTGTATCGTCATCATAGTATAGTCTTGCCCCTACAATGCCAACATCCTCTCTCATACAAGGTGCGAGGAGCTCCCAAAGACCATCTGGACTGATGAGCTCTGTATCATTATTCAACAGTAACAGATACTCACCCTTTGCTGCCTGAGCACCAAAATTATTGATTCTGGAAAAATTGAAGACATCCTTGTAGTAAAGTACTGTCACATTGTCCCTTGCTTCAATCTCCTTGTAATACTCAAAGGTCTCAGTCTCTGTACTATTGTTTTCTACCACAATAAACTCATAGTTTTTGTAAGTCGAACGCTCATCTATACTATCAATGCACTTTTTCAAATCATCAATATGATCCTTATTAGGAATGATAATTGAAACAAGCGGCTTTTCCTTCCAATGGTACTTGGTTCTGTATATTCCATAGAACTGTCCATGTTCAACTGTCGCAGGAATATTTACTCTGCGATAATGCTCCTCCACAGCCTTTCTGCCCGCCTCGAAAGCATACATCTTGCTCTCTGGGTTAGACGCTGTTGAATTAATATGGCATCTCCAGTGATAGAGAAGCTTTGGAATATGATAGATATTCTCAGTAGCCTCACAGCAGCGGAAAATAAAATCATGATCCTGCGCTCCGTCAAATTCCTTACGGATTGCTGCACCATCTCTGTCTATAAGCATATCCACAATAGTTTTTCTAACCACAAACAAATGACAGATGTAATTCATGCTGCAAAGCAAATCCACATTATAATCAGACTTGAAGTGTGGCTCGAAATACTTCTTACCAGACATATCTACCTTGTCCTCATCACTGTACAGGACATCCCATATTCCATTTTCACTAATGCCTTCACCATTTCTAGCTTTATTATCGCATTTCAGATTATCTCTTCCAGCAGGAATCTCTTCCTTCCTCATATTTAGCGCCCTAGCACATTCATACAACGCATCTGGTGCCATAATATCATCATGGTCTGCGAGAACGATAAAATCACCTGTTGCAAGAGCAATTGCAGCATTGGTATTCTCTGAAATACCCAGGTTATCTGTAAGATGCTTGTACACAATCTGATACTTAGAATCCGACACATCTGCACTATTGGCTGTCTCTAGCTCATTTCCATCTTCCTCCACATATGTGGCCGATAATCCACTGCGTGTGGCAATATCCTGTATTGTTTTCCACAAATGACTGTCGGCACTTCCATCTGCTAAACACAGCTGCCAGTTGCCATAAGTCTGCTCAATCACAGAATCAATCATCTCCTTCAAGAACTGCTCCTTAGTGTCATAAAGTGGAATCACAATACTAAAGTATGGTGAATACTCAAAACTTTCCTTTCTCTGAGCATCCAAATCTTCCTTTGTTGGAAGGTATTTCTTCCTGTATGCTGTAAACTCATCCTGACTCACTTCACCAAGGGCAAGCTTGCCGCCAGTTGCCTTGATCATAATCTTGTTAACTGTTGCACTAAGACCATAAGTTTTAAGCCAGTAGGCAACCTTCTCTACAGAGCTTGGTTCCCCATTATTCTTGGAATATTTAACAGGAACAACTGTTGTCTTGTCCCCTGCTGTAAATCTAATGGCAAGACCCTTGTTGCTGCCAACCTTAGCCTCCACTTTAAAACCTGCCTTGGCATGCTTGTCCACCTCAGGGAATACAGCCGATACATCTCTACGATAATTTGTGGTAACAGTGGCATCAATAGGTGTTCCATTCTGAAGCAGTTCAATCTGAACCTCTTTCAAATCAATAGCCCAGCCAACCACTATAACCTTGCCATCCTCAAAGGTCTTGGACTCTACATAACAAGGCACCTGTTCCAAAACTCGTTTAAGTCTTGCTCCTGTTGTCTTCTCAACCAGCTTTTTCTCAGTAGCTCCTCCATCATTCTCCAGTACACTGTACACCTTGAGTGTCCTTATCTCAGAGAGCTCCATATCAAGCTTCACCTTACAGGTTATCTCCTCAGACACATTCGCCTTATTGAACAGATATCTTTGGCGAACCTCAATGCCCTTCATACTTGAAAGCTCATAATCCACTCGAGAATCATTTATCTCTATGACAATTTTTCTTCCCTCTGGATTATCATCGCGAAACCACCCTCTTACCAGGAGAATTTTCTTATCTGTTTCCTTCTCATCCAAAGAAAACCGTATTTTTTCCACAAAAAAATCGTAATTATCCATAATCAACTCTTATGTCCCAAATATATTTTAAAATTACAATTATAATTAATAACTTGCAATTCTAGATTCGTACTGTCCATAGTTTATAAAGTGCAGGTAGTAACCCTCAATCGCATCACCGTAGGCAGCACATACATCTGCATTATTATCCCTATATGCAAATACATTAAAACCAGCGCACCCCTGACGCCCTTCCTTCATTCCAAAAATCACAAAGTGCTCAAGTGATGCCATTCTGTTCGAACCGTAATAGGCTGCCAAATCAGGATTTCGCTGTAAATAGTAAAATGGATCAAACACAGCAGAGTAATCTACACCTCTGTATATATACTTGTAATCCTCACAGCCCTTTCTGCCCTCAGTATATCCATAATTCATAAAATGATTATAGTAGGCACCCATATCGTCGCCATACGCTGATTCCAGATCAGGATTATTTTTCTTATAGTAATTCGGATCAAAATTTTCGCAAGCTACTCTGCCCTCTTTCATTCCGAAATTCACAAAATGCCATAAGCCTCTCTCTGTGTCTGCACCAAATGCAGCTGCAAGATCCGGATTCTCTGAAAGATAATAATATGGATCGTAAACCATACTATAATCCACCCCATTGTATACCGTCTTGGCAAGACCATAGTACTGTGCAATCCCAATAGCATCAGCCACTCCAAAATTTCTAAGCTGCGCCTCTGTCTGGAAATAGTGAGCACAGTCAGAAGCATTGCTGAGATAACCATGCTCTACAATAATTCCTACAAAGCCATGCTTTTTAGCTCCACGGATTACTGAATAGTAATCACTAGGCTCTCCAGTATAGTATTTCTCCCCATCCTCAGAATTTCGCGTATGAATTCCACCATTACCTATTCCAAGCTTTGTAATCTGTCCTATTATAGATGCTGACAGCCCCTGTCCAACTGTTCCTATTGTTGGATACAAGCTCTGGTTTGGATAATAAACCTCTGCACCATTTATAGAAGATTTCTTATTGGAATTACAATGAAGGCTCACAAATACATTGGCTCCTCTATCTGCTGCATACTTTACTCTATCTTCGAGATTTGCTGTATAATCATCCCCTCTTGTTATGTACACTTCCACATTAGAATACTTCTGAAGCTCCGCCATACAGTATCTGGCAATAGATAGATTAATATTTTTCTCCACATAGGTGAGACCATCGTGAGTATTCTGAGTTCCACCATCTTTGCCCCCATGACCTGGATCAAGTACAATAACAAGCTTTTCATCAGAAGCTGAAACTGTATCCCTCTTTGTTGGAACAAAAAGCATTCCCACAAAAAGTGAAAAGGATACAAGAACAGCTATTCCCTTTTTCACAAACATTTTCATTTCTTTTTCCTCAATTCCATTCTTCAAATTGTATATATTAAGCTTCTATTTCTTCCACTATATCAAAGTGCTCATGCCGTCCTCTGATACTGCAGTCTCCATACATAAGTGTAAGGTTAGGATTATAGTACGGATCACCCTCTGTGAGGATATCAGACCACTTATCCCTAAATCTCTTGATTTCTGCTTTGAATCTCTCATGCTTCTCAGGTGTTTCCTCAAAGCCACGGGTTTTAGACTCATAGTGGTAAAGTCTTGCCCAAGGGTTCATTACAATCTTCTGGTCAAGGGCTCTAACCTTGAGACAGAGATCCATATCATTAAGAGCAACCTTGAACTCCTCAGTGAGACCACCTACTGCATCAAAGCTGGACTTCTTAATCATAAGACAGGCTGCTGTAACTGCAGATACATCATGAATGGCCTTAAGTCTTCCAAAGTATCCTGCGTCATCAGCCTTTGAGTTAGTGAGGATATGACCCGCAAAACCACCAACACCGATTACAGCTCCGCAGTGCTGAACTGTATCGTCAGGATACAAAAGCTTAGCACCAACAATTCCCACATCATCCATCTGACAGTAACCAAGCATCTCCTCAATCCATGTAGGTTCAATCACCTCAGTGTCGTTATTTAAGAGAATATAGTAGTCTCCAGTAGCAGACTTAGCACCAAAGTTATTAATCTTAGAGTAGTTAAAGTCTCCCTCGTAAAAAACAGTCCTGATACGAGCATCCTGTGCTTCAAGGTCCTTGTAATAAGCAAAGGTCTCATCCTCTGTACTGTTATTCTCAATAATTATTATCTCATAATTCTGATATGTTGACTTTTTGAGGATTGACTGTACACAAGTATCCAAAGTCTCCTTCGCATCCTTGTTCGGAATCAAAATAGATACCTTCGGCTCCCCCTTCACCTTCATAATTGTTCTAAACAAAATAAAGATATCTGTGTATACAAGCTCTGCCTCAAGTCCAACTCTCTTGTAGTGCTCCTCTAGAGCCTTGCGACCAGCCTCTATAGCATAAGTCTTACTCTCTGGATTTCCAGCTGTTGATGCCTCATGGGCTCTCCAGTGGTAAAGTACCTTAGGAATATGACAGATATGCTCACTCTTCTCACAACAGCGAAGAATCAAATCCCAGTCCTGAGCTCCATCAAATTCTTCTCTAAATCCACCAACCTCATCAATGATGTATTTCTTCACCATGAAGATATGGCAGATATAATTGATACTGCAAAGCATCTCTCTGTTATAATCAGGTTTGAAACGTGGAGAAGAGAAAATCTCTCCTGTCTCATCTGTGAGATCCTCGTCAGTGTAGATAATCTCTATATTCTTGTCCTTGTTTATGGCAGATACAATCTCATACAAAGCATTTAACTCAAGGACATCATCATGATCCGAGAGCATCACAAACTCACCAGTAGCCATGGCAAGGGATGCATTAGTATTGCCAGCGATACCCTTGTTCTCTGCAAGACGCTCATACACGATACGGCTGTCATTGCCATAGTGCTCCTTTATATACTCTCCAACCTCATCCTTGGTACTTCCATCTGCCAGACAAAGCTCCCAATTACCATAAGACTGGTAAACAACTGAGTCTACAATAGCCTTCAAAAACTGAAGTGGGGTATTATAAAGTGGAATACAGATACTGATTTTTGGTTCATACTCAAACTTCACCTTCCTCTGGGCAGCAAGCTCAGACTCAGTCACTCTGTGCTTTTCAAACCATACGTCATACTCAGTCTCAGCCTTGTCAAGAAGCTCTCCAAGATGTCTCTTGTACTGCTTGTATCCGTATTTCTTGATATAAGACATATCCTTCTTGGCTCTCTCATACTGGAGCATGTAATCCCCATTCACATCGAGCTCAGACATATCGAATTCAACTTTTCTAGTAACATCTGCCGCCTTAAATACAACAGCAATCTGACCATCCACATCACTGCGGTTAAAAGTCATAAGGAAGCCAACCTTAGTCCCCTTATCAAGACCAATAGTTTTATTTACATCAGGTCTTTCCTTCCAGATTATTTCCTTATCAACTGTTTTGCCATCAGCGGAGATTACTTCCACATCTACATCTCCATGCTTGCTGTATGTCCAACCTGTGATGTAAACCGTATTCTTTCTGGTTCTCGCATCGTCTATAAAAACCTTTATGTTTGCTTCCTTTATCTCAGCCGCAAGTTCTTCCCCTGAAAGCACGAAGATATCCTCATTCACTCCATTGCCATGTAAAATATTAAGGCGAAGTCCATCATATTTCTTATTCCTGTCAAGCGGGATTCTGATTTCAAAACCTAAATCACCACGGTCCCTGAGGACTGCAATTCCTTCCTTTACATCATCTCTTGCAGTTCTTACCATTGTGAACTCAAGTATCTCGTCACCACTATATACTCTGGCAACCTCACCCATACCAGCATCACTTGCAAACCATCCTACGATATTGTAGCAGTTCTCATCGCAATCATAGTATGAACCATCAATAAACGAAAACAGATGACCCATGTCTGTTGTCTGTCCCTTTTTTGAAAGGTATTTTTCATATAATCTCCATACCTTTCTATTCTTCAAATTAGCCATTTCCTGAAGCGAAGCCTCCGTTCTAATTTCTTTTATTCTAATCTCTTCATCGAGCTTATGCTGTAAGCTCTCCATCTGAGCCTTAAGCTTTGGTATCTCATCAATTATTTCTTGTTTTTCCTGCAAATCATGATATACTGCATCCATGCCCTCCGGCTCGAGCATATATATCTCCATGGCAAGAACAAGCACATCCTCTTCCCTGCCAGTTCTGGCAAAGGAAATCTGAGGATCCATATGAGGAAGGATAACAGTACTGTCTCCAAGCTTCTTACCATCAACTGTACCCCAGCAAACCTGCCCCTCGTTTTTCAAATAAAGCTTACTAACATGACAGATACACTGCCGCTCGCCGGGATCAAGTCTCACATCCGTCACACCAGCTGGAATAGCAATCTCAGTCTCAAGCTTTCCGCCATTAAATCTGACAGATGCCTCCGGGCATTCTCTTATTCCGTCTGGAGAGAACATATACACCTGAAGGCGCTTCTCTCTGAGTTCTCTGATTGCTTCATTAATTAGCGTTGGGCCATGTACCACCCCAGGTGTCACCTGACTGTACAATTCTCTAAGAGGAATTTCCTGTCCCTGTATATACTGCTGGAAGCTTCTCTCCATCAAATCAAAAAGCCTCATCTCCTGATTCGAAATCTCATATCTCTCATACAGGTAGTCAGCGTTAATCTTCAAATATCTGACAACTCGATATATAACAAACTTTACTGGTATAGCAAAATCAAAGGACCACTCATAATCTATGATGTACTTACCACTATCATTTGTGATCACATTGTCAGGAATCAAATCAACATCAGTAGTGTAAAGTGATTTAGCCCCAGCAAGAAGTTCATCAACTGCAGCATCTTCTAAATCTCCTTCTGAAAGCTTTGACAAAAATACTCTGTCAAATTCCCCTGAGCGTAAAAACTCACGCTGTTTACCTGACACTATAAGCTTGATAAACTCATCCAACTTACCTGCAAAAGCTTCCTGATTGTCCATAAGAGCATAGAGTTCATCAGCATAGCTTCCACCCTTTACAAATTCAAATTCCACAAAAGAGTTATTCTCTGCAATAGCGCAATCTGCCACACCAAGTGCTGTCCCGACATAGGTTGCCTGCAGCTTCTCTTCAATGGACTTAAGCCTTGCAATATGTGCTGTTGCACACTTGTTGGATGCATACTTCTTCACAGTGAATCTGGCTACCGCATCATCTTTAAACTTTGTAATTGCATCATTACGTGTAAAATTATCTTCACATTTATCACATGCTTCTACGTCAATATCATTATCTTTATGCGAATTATCACATTGAGAGATTTCAGTATAAATCGAAAATCCTTCACTACGATTCTCAGAGAACTTCACATATGCCAAATCAGTCTTTGGCATAATGAGAAATGAATTGGATAATTCTGGAAAAAGGCCTTCTTCTATAATTGAATCAAATGCCTTCTCCTCATCAAAAAGCACAGCCCTCTCTGTGCCATAATTCCAGATATTCCTGTTTAGCTCTTCCTTCTTTGGCAGAAATTTGTCGCTGTATATACACAGTGGCAATTTGTAGTCTGGATAGGGATAGAAGAATTCATAATCACCAAGTCCACACTCTTCGAGGATCCCTCTCCATTCTCTGGCTGAATGAGCCTTGGATGTTCCCTCTATTCCAGAAAAAAACGCACCATCTGTGTCGTCTCTTCGACCAGCCAAATAAGTAAGTCCCAGGCGGTTCTCACAGGCAATAACAAAGTATCCCTTGTCTGACAGCTTGAGTTTGATATCCATAATAGTAGCAACTGTATCATCAAAGCTTCCCACAAGAATTGCCACATCAACCGCTTCAAGTTCAGACACTTCGCTTGTTACAACAGCAACTCTATCACGAAGGAAATCGCAGTATGAGGCTGCATCCTCTCCAAGAACCAGCACTCTCTCATTGCCGTCAAATCGTAAGAATCTGACAATATTATTTTTTATATCTAAATACGATTTATTAGTCTTAATATCCAACCTAATTTACCTTCTCAATACTTACCTTTGAATTCATATCATAAAATCCCACTGTATTCTTGTCGGAAATTACAGTGATATTAACCACATCATACATTCTATGGTAAACGACGAAGTCATCCCCCTGATATCCTGTACAACTGATAGAGAGCAGGTACTCTCCTCCCTGCAGATCCATATTCTGCTCAAATGATGCTACACAGATATCCCCTGGCATAACCTTGCCGATTGATTTCTTCTCAAACATTGTATTGGTTCCAGTAATATCGGTTCCCTTCACGGTCTTGAAGGTATATGTGAAAATCGGATCATTGATTTCTGCTTCAAACTTAACTTTGGACTTGATAGTGAAGCTTGTCCCCTTCTGCAAGGTATTTGTCACAAGACCATTCTCGTCTATAATGGCAAAATCAATGATATTAGCCATTCCGTTTCCGTACTCATTAATCTGAGGATTAATCTTGAGATTACACTTCCATGAGCCATCATTCACCATCTCGCCAGATGTGTCACCTGCATCAGAGCTTGGCACATCAGATGTAATAGACTTCATCGCAAGGCCTGTCTTCTCATTAGGAGTATTCTCATCAATATCTCCATCGAGTCCAACAAGCACCTTCTTGTACAGATCAACCATCTCCTGAGCGGCACCCTCAGCACGCTTTTTACCATGGTCCAAAAGCA
>CAMFPD010000014.1 GCA_945971355.1 uncultured Lachnobacterium sp. | reverse complement strand
CAAACTTGAAAAATTTTTCGAATAAATATATATGCTTGGCTTTTCATTTAGCTATACATAAAGGGCAGCCCACAAAAAAATGGTGTTATGAACTCTCCCTGCTTGATAGTGGCAACGAGAAAATGAATTCTGTTCCAGCCCCTTCAGTGCTTATAACATTTATATTCTGATTGTGGGCCTGAATTATTTCTTTTACGATAGCAAGACCCAGCCCAGTACCCTTTTTATCCTTACCACGGGAAGGGTCAGTTTTGTAGAAACGTTCCCAAATCTTATTGATACTGTCAGATGGTATTCCAACACCTGAATCCTTTACAGATATAAGTACTTTCTCATTTTTGATACTGGTTTCCAGCTTTATGCTTGAATCAGGATTTGAGAATTTGGTTGCGTTGTCAATCAGGTTGTAAAGCACCTGCTGAATTTTGGACATGTCAGCTTTCACAAACAATTCTTTACCTGTCAAAACAAGGTCAAAGGTCAATCCCTTTTCACGACATTTTCCCTCGAAGGTCATGATGGTTGTACGTATCATATTGTTGATATCAAAATCAGCAATATCAAGTCTTATACCATGATGACCGAATTGGTTCAAATCAAGAATACTCCTTGTCAGCTTGTTAAGTCTCTCCGTCTCAAAGAGAATAATGTTAAGGTATTTATCCTGCATTTCAACAGGAATAGTGCCGTCAAGCATAGCCTCCACATACCCTTTTATTGAGGTTAGTGGGGAGCGGAAGTCGTGAGAGACGTTGGATACAAACTTACGCTGGTCCTCCTCGAGGGTGTCAAGCTCTGTAGCCATATAATTCAATGTGTTGGCCAGATAACCCAGTTCGTCATTTGAGTTAACTTCGATCTTTTCAGTAAAATCACCCTTGGCATATATTTTTGCAACCTTTGTGATTTTCCTAAGTGGAATATACACAGAGCGTGTAAAAATAATAAGAAAAAAAAAGGCAAGAAGGAACACAATCATTACAGTATAAAAAGAGATATTAATAAAACCGTCTGAGCTATTTATTATGGCGGATACTGGTTTATGTATAAGCACATATCCCCTGTTGCGGTAGGATATGGTAATCGGTGAAAATACAGTCATAGTATCCTCGTTAAAGTATCCGTAGAAATCTCCTATAGTGCTGTAGGTATTTCCAAAATTAGCGATATCAAAATTTTTGATTTTTTCGTATTTTGCAGATGCAGCCTTGTGAACTATTGCCGGGTCACTGGAATCCACCAGAATATTTCCTGAGTTGTCAACTATCCATACTTCTGCAGACATATATTCAGAAACAATCTCCATGTGTTTTTGAAAATCGTCAAGGGTGATGGAGCTTTTGTAGTATTCAGCTGCATAATCAGCTGCGATAAGGGCAGACTCGCGGTAAAGCCGCTGGGCTTCCTTCCTCTGTAAATACTTCAGGGTTGAAAATTGAGTGAAGGTAAATACAACTACAAAAGCTAAAATTCCATACACTGCATAGCAAAAAAGAAATTTCATGTATATGGACTTTTTCATTCAGTAACCTCAAATTTGTATCCGATTCCCCAAACAGTTGAAATGCTCCAGTTGTTGGCATCTTTAATCTTTTCTCTTAATCTTTTTACATGCACATCCACAGTTCTTGTGTCTCCGATATATTCATATCCCCATATATGATCAAGTAATTGCTCACGGGTAAATACCTGATTTGGAGATGAGGCAAGGAAATACAAAAGCTCGAGCTCCTTAGGTGGCATTTCTACTGGTCTGCCATTGTAGGTGACAGAGTAATTAGACAAATTAACTGTGAGTCCAGGGTATTCGACACATTTGAGTTCCACGGTGGTAGTAGTTTCTGCTTTTACAGGGGTAAAACGTCTGAGAACAGCTTTTACACGCGCTACCAGTTCCTTGGAATCAAAGGGTTTCATAATGTAATCATCTGCCCCAAGCTCAAGTCCAAGAACCTTGTCAAAAATCTCTCCCTTTGCAGAAAGCATTATGATTGGTACATTGGATTTTGCCCTGATTTCTCTACATACCTGATAGCCATCAATACCTGGAAGCATCAAATCTAAAAGAATGAGATTAGGATTGTAATGTTCAAATGCATGTAGTGCTTCCTCACCATCATTTACAATTTTTGTATCATAACATTCTTTTGTCAAATATAGAGATATAAGCTCCGCTATATTGTTATCATCATCAACAATTAAGATTTTTTGTTTGATTGCCATTGGATTCTCCCTTTCTATTCAAACTTGGCGATTGTCACACCAGCATCACCTTCACCAAACTCGGCAATGTGGAATTCCTTTACGTGTTTTTGTCTCTTAAGATACTGATGAACAGCATTTCTTAAGGCTCCTGTTCCTTTTCCATGAACAATTCGTACAGATGCAATGTGCGCAATATACGCATCATCAAGATATTTATCTAAAAGTGCAACTGCCTCATCTGTTGTTTTTCCAATAAGATTAATTTCAGAAGAAACATGCATAGCTTTGCTCATCTTAATCTTGCTGCCACCACCGCCATATTTTTTAGCAGGAGATGAATCGGCATCTTCCACAAGTATTAAATCATTGATATTTACAAGGGAGCGAAGGATACCCATTTGGACATACAAGTCACCCTTTGCATTTGGAAGAGTGTGAACAGTTCCTCTTAAGTTCATTGAAAGAACGAGAACAGAATCTCCTATTCGAAGCTTCTTAGGTGCTTTGTGATTAGGTGTTTTGTTCTGCTTTTTCAGACCAGAAAGAGACTTTTCTTTTTCAGAAAGCTTGTTGCGGACATTGGTACGTTCCTTTTCCATCTGGCTCATTGGAGCCTGTCCCTGACCGTACTTGTTAAAGTTGCGGATTGTCTCATCAGCTAATTCTTTTGCTTCCTTTAATATCTTGTAGGCCTCTTCGTTTGCTTCACGAAGAATTTTCTCCTTGTTCTGATCAAGGCGTTCCTGTTTGTTTTCGAGCTGTTTTTTGAGAACCTCAATTTCGGCCTTGTATTGATTAATTTCAAGCTGCTCTTTTTCGATTGTCTGACGACTTGCCTCGAGATTAGAGATTAAATCCTCGAAATCGATGTCTTTATCACTGATTCTTGTGCGGGCATCCTCGATAATATTTTCACTCAAGCCCAGTTTCTGTGAGATTGCGAAAGCATTACTTTTTCCAGGAATACCAATGAGTAATCGGTATGTAGGACTGAGGGTGTCCACATTAAATTCACAGCAGGCATTTTCTACACCATCAGTTGATAAGGCATAGACTTTAAGCTCACTGTAGTGGGTAGTAGCCATGGTTGTGCTTCCATACTGATGAAGTTTGTTCAAGATTGATATTGCAAGGGCAGCACCCTCTGTTGGATCTGTTCCTGAGCATAACTCATCAAAAAGACATAAGCTTCTATCATCAGCCTTGTCAAGAATCTTGACAATATTTGTCATATGGGAAGAGAAGGTACTGAGACTTTGCTCAATGCTCTGCTCATCGCCGATATCAGCAAATACTTCGTGGAAAATGGCAAGCTTAGAGCGATCACCAGCTGGAATATGAAGTCCTGCCTGTCCCATAAGAGTGAGAAGTCCCACTGTCTTGAGAGATACTGTTTTACCACCAGTGTTTGGTCCGGTGATGATAAGCTGCTTGTACTCATCTCCAAGTCTGACATCGATTGGCACAACTGTTTTTGGGTTAAGCAGAGGGTGGCGTCCATGACGAATGTTAATTATTCCCTCTTCATTAAACTCTGGGGCAACACCATTGTAGGATTTTGCCAGGTTAGCCTTGGCAAAAATAAAGTCGAGCTCGGCAAGTACTTCGTAGTCTGTTTCAAGAGCCATTGCATTTTCAGCGACTCTATTTGACAGTTCAGCAAGAATGACGTTTATTTCATCCTGTTCTTTGATGAAGAGCTCCTTTAACTCGTTGTTTAAATTGACAACTGCCATTGGCTCAATAAAAAGAGTTGATCCACTTGACGACTGATCATGCATCATTCCTGGAACCTGTCCTTTGGCCTCAGCTTTAACAGGAAGGCAATAGCGGCCATCTCTCATAGTGACAACAGCATCCTGAAGATAGGTTCTTGTAGTGCTGTTGTTCATAATGTTTGTAAGCTGTGCGTGGATTCTGTCATTCATTCCGCGGATTGATTTTCTGATTTTAAACAGCGCAGGACTGGCATCATCAGCGATTTCGTCCTCAGAGATAATACATCGCTTTATCTCATCATGGAGAGGTGTCAAAGGTTCAAGCTCAGCAAAAAACGGAGTCAATGAATCTGTTTTGTCGTCAGCTCTCTCTGAACGGTCGTAAGCTTTGGCTCTTTTGGCAACCTCAAGAAGACTGCTTATTCGAAGAAGCTCTGTTGTGTTCAGTGCTCCACCAATATCCAGACGTTTGAGGGAAGCGTGTACATTATGAGTTCCCACAAAGGTAATGTTACTGTCTTTGTAGAGTCTGCTAAGTGCATCTGCTGTTGTCAGCTGTAGATTGTTAATTTCATCTATGTCAGTGATTGGAACTAATTCCAGACATCTGCTTTTTGTTTCCTCACATGCAGCATATTCTGCAAGTTTATCAAGTATTTTGTTATATTCTAGTGTGTTTAAAACTTTCTTGTTCATAGTTTACTCCCTTTCATTGATATTATAACGGATTAGCTCACATTAGCAAAGGTAAAAATGGTTGCAAGGGGACTTATTTGCGAATATAATAAAAAGACAGGTTGTAAGGAGATTTTACTGACAGATGGAAGAATTTGTAAGAGAAAAAATCAAAGATAAACCCATTAACAAACGAAAAGTAGCAATAAAAATTCTGGTGGCTGCAGTCTGCGGAGCAGTGTTTGCTATAACAGCTTGTCTTGTGGCAGCATTTTTGTGGCCTAAAATCAATCCACAAAATGAGAATAATACTGTGGTGGATAATCAACAGAAGGAGACTGAAACCCAGACCAGCACTGAGTCAACAGAGACTAGCTCAGAGGAAGCATCACCGAATGATACAGAAGCCACTCTGGATTATGAACTTACAGTTCAGGACTATCAGCATATTCAAAATGAGCTTTATCACATAGGAAGCACTGCAAATAAATCAATTGTAACAATCACAAGTGTCCAGAGTGATACAGACTGGTTTAACAACTCCTATGAGATTGAAGGTCAGGGGGCCGGTGCAATAATTGCAGATGAGAATGGTGAGCTTCTTATTCTCACGGAAAAGAAGACCATATCAAAGGCGGAGAGAATAAGCGTTACTTTCATAAATGATGTGGTAGCAGAGGCCACACTCAAAAAGTATGACGGAAACACAGGAATTGCTATCTTATCAGTAGATAAAAGCCAGCTTGACGAAGCAACACTGTCAGCAACAGCAGTGGCTCAGATTGGAAATTCGAATACAGTCTCAAAGGGACAGATAGTTATAGCACTTGGAAGTCCCCTTGGAACAAGCTATTCTGTTTTATCAGGAAGCATTACTTCGAAGGGAAATGAGATTACAACTAAAGACAACAATTATTCTGTATTTACTACAGATATTGTGGGAAGCGAAGACGGAAGTGGAATTCTAATAAATGTAAGTGGAGAGATTGTCGGGCTTATCATGCAGGATTACAGCTCAGCAGGGGCTAGTAACACACTGACTGCCGTGGCAATTTCCGGGGTGAGTGATTTGTTAGAATTGCTGATGGACGGGGATGATGTGCCGTATTTTGGAATATATGGAACTACCGTTACTGACAAAATAGCTGATAAATACACTGTTCCAAAGGGTGTGTATGTAAAGGAAGTAGTGATGGATTCACCTGCAATGCTTGCAGGAATTCAAAGTGGAGATGTCATTATTTCTGTGGATGATGAGGAAATAACATCAATGTCTGCTTATAGTAAGAAGCTGATCACATTGACTCCGGGTGAGAGTTATGAGGTGGAAGTGAAGAGGCAGAGTACAAGTGGTTATACAGTAATAAAATGCCAGATTGAAGCTGGTGTGATAAATTAGGAGGAAATATGAAATACATTTCAACTCTCCGTGAGGGAGAGCGCATTAATGAAGTTTACCTTGTAAAAAGTAAACAGTCTGCTTTGACAAAGAGTGGAAAACCGTACGATAACGTAATTTTGCAGGACAAGACAGGAACCCTTGACGCTAAGGTGTGGGATCCAGGTTCTGTTGGTATAGAAGAATTTGATGCCATGGATTATGTGGCAATAACCGGAGATATAACAAGCTTTCAGGGAAATCTTCAGTGTTCGATAAAAAGAGCCAGAAGGGTATCAGAGGGAGAATATGATCCAAAGGATTACCTTCCAGTCAGCGAACAGAATGTGGATGAAATGTATAATGAACTTAAGAATATAATTGCAACTATTCAGAATCCATATTTGAGCCAGCTTTTACATAAGTTTTTTGATGACGAGGATTTTGCAAAGAGATTTAAGTTTCATTCAGCAGCAAAGAGTGTTCATCATGGATTTGTAGGTGGACTCCTGGAGCATACATTAAGTGTTACCCAGAACTGTGATTACTTTGCAAAGCATTATAAGGTTTTGAACAGAGATTTACTACTTACAGCAGCCATGTTTCACGATGTTGGAAAATTACAGGAGCTTTCTACTTTCCCAGAGAATGATTATACAGATGCAGGCCAGCTTCTCGGTCATATCATGATTGGGGCAGAGTGGGTTGGTGAGGAAATCAGAAATATTGACGGATTCCCAATTGTTCTTGCAAATGAATTAAAACATTGCATTTTGGCTCATCACGGGGAATTGGAATATGGTTCACCAAAGAAGCCGGCATTAATTGAAGCGGTTGCATTAAGCTTTGCGGACAATATCGATGCGAAGATTGAGACTTTCAAGGAACTGATTACAAATGTTCCAGAGAACAATCTGGAGTGGCAGGGATTTAATCGTTTCATGGATACAAATTTACGTAGAACAAGTATATAGGTAGAGTATGAATAAAAACGATTTATTTGAACTTACAATAACAGACATGGGAACAGACGGAGAGGGAATTGGACATTATGATGGAATGACCTTTTTCGTGAAGGATGCCCTTATAGGGGATGTGATTACAGCCCGTGCGATTAAGCTAAAAAAGAATTATGGATATGCCAGAGTGGAAGAGATTAAAAGTCCTTCCACTTTTCGCGTTGAACCGAAATGTCCTCTTCACAGGAGATGTGGAGGATGTCAGATACAGGCATTATCCTATGACAAGCAGCTGGAATTTAAGAATGAGAAGGTTCGCAATAATATCATAAGAATAGGAGGCTTTGATGCTGATTTTGTGGATCAGATAATGCTTCCCGTAGTTGGAATGGATGCGCCATACAGATATAGAAATAAGGCTCAGTTTCCAGTTGGAAAGGACAAGGATGGAAATATTGTAACAGGATTTTATGCAGCGAGAACTCACAGCATAATTCCAGTTGAGGACTGTCTGCTGGGAGTAAAAGAGAACGAGGAAATTCTTGATATTGTAAAGGAGTGGATGACGGAGAATAGTGTTGAACCATACAATGAGGAAAAACACGAGGGACTTGTACGCCACATTCTTATTAGATATGGTTTTACAAGCAAAGAGATTATGGTGTGCCTTATTATTAATGGTAAAACTTTGCCTCATTCGAAAGCTCTGTGTGAGAGACTTGCGATGATAGAGGGGATGACATCTATTTCCTACAATGTAAATACTGAGAAAACTAATGTGATTCTGGGAAAGGAAACAGAGTGTATCTGGGGGCAGCCATATATCTCAGATACTATTCATTTGAGAACATATCCGGATTTTGATGAGACTGAAATTGGAATTCAATATCAGATTTCACCACAGTCATTTTATCAGGTGAATCCAGAACAGACAGAAAAGCTTTACAGCACAGCACTAGAGTTTGCTGGTTTGACAGGAAATGAAAGCGTTTGGGATTTGTACTGTGGTATAGGAACAATTTCTCTGTTTTTATCCCAGAAAGCAAAGCAGGTTTACGGTGTTGAGATCGTGCCACAGGCTATTGAGGATGCAAAAAATAATGCGAAGCTCAATTGCATAACAAATGCAGAGTTTTTCGTTGGTAAGGCAGAGGAGGTCTTGCCTGAGTTTTATGACAAGGCCGGTGAAAATGAATCAGATATGCTTCGACCAGATGTTATAGTTGTGGATCCGCCTAGGAAAGGCTGTGATGAGAAGTGCCTTGATACGATGCTTAAGATGCTGCCAGAGAGAATTGTGTATGTAAGCTGTGATTCCGCAACACTTGCAAGGGATTTGAAGATACTTTGTGAAGGTGGGTATGAACTAAAGAAGGTGCAGGTGTTTGATCAGTTTGCGCATAGTGTTCATGTGGAGACGGTTTGCTTATTGTCGAAGAAACTTTGAGTTTATGCGGATTAACGGGCTTTTTTGAGTAATATGTACCTGTGTTTTTAGCGGGGGAAAATGTATATAGAAAATAGAAATTTAAGAGGGGTGCAAAAATTTGTTGATACCAAAGTTGTGCGCCGGAATAGTATCGGTAGAATTATGGTGTCCGCGAATAGTTGCACCCCGGTCTTTTTACGTGGTCATAAAGGACCATGATTTATTGATAAAGTTCCGTTAAAGGTATAGAATATCTTGTATAATGGCAAAGCATCTGAAAGGATGTGACACAAAACTATAGGGCCTAAGTTATTATATGGTAGCCAGTTGCACTTCAGAAGCATTGCTAGTAATGGCAGTGCGTTTTTTGGGGAGGGAATTTGATGATTGATGGATATTTAACAATTAATGAAGTTGCTGAGAATTGGTCTGTTACACTTAGAATAGTGAGGGCTATGTGTTTAAATGGTCAGATAAGCGGAGTAGCGAAATTAGGAAGAGAATGAGCTGTACCAGTTGAAGCTCAAAAGCCAGTTGATGGTAGGTTTACAACAGGAGAATATAGAAATTGGAGAAAATCAAGTGATGAGTGACATTTTTTGTACAGCTAATCTGCTAGGCTAAAGAGAGAAGGGAGAAACTAAAGATGATAATTTTATTCATTGTATTAATAGCGGCGGTAGCTTGTTTTGTTTTGTATAAAAAGGGAGTTTTCAATTCCACATCAGAAAATATTGATGTAAGCCAAAAATTTGATTCAGAATACGGAAACTTTGTTATTTCAGGGAAAAAGAACAAATTTGTAATTACTAAAAATGATCATTTATCTTTCCTAGTCGAAGATGGCCAGATCGTTGCGTGTAAAGATAAGCGGATTGGTAATGAATTTAAGTATTATGGGAGGTAAGTAAATGGGATTATTTACTGATGTATTGGATTGGGCGTCTGACAAAGTTCAAACTATGACCGGAGAAAAGGAACGTCGTGAGCGTGTCGCAGAAATTAAGAATACGTATGAAGATTTCAAGGACCAGGTTAGCAGTAATGTTAATAGTGTTAATAGTTCAATAGAAGATTTAAATGGTTCTATTAAGGAGTTAAATGATTTTAGAGCTGGTAATGTTTCTAGAAACATTGAATATTTGGGAGAATTTTTAGGCCATTTTGGAAATGTAAAATTGATTGGGGATTATGCGGAAGAGGAAACAGCATGTTATGTAGCGGTACCAGAACATCGTTTTATTAGCATTGAAGATTATATCCAGGATATAGATTGGAGCAAAGGGGATGTTTTCATGAATTCATTTTTTTTGAGCCCATTAGGAATGAAAAAGAAAACTCAAGCACAAAATCTATCAATGCAGGAGCAGCTTAATTCACTTAAACTGGAAGCCGAACAAACAATTTTGGAATTGAAAAATTTGAAGTTTGCGGCAGAACAGGATAAAAAAATAGCGGAGTTATATATTTTCTGCGTAGAACGAATCATCTGCTATATTGAGAAAGTTATTATTCCGGAGATGGATCTGGTAGAGGCCTTCTTTCAAGCGCTGACAATTAAAAACAGAGTTATTTCTGATAATAGTTTGGAAAATGTAGAATTTAAAAACAATATTGATCTAATAAGAGATACTCAGTATCAGGATCACTATCAGTTTGTTCGAAATTCATTTTTGTTTTATGTTATCGCATGTAAGATTTATAACACGCCCGTATTAACTAATCTATTAAAAGGGACCACATCTGAGAATGATTTGAATGAGATAAATAAAGAGAAGGATGTACTAGAAACACAGATAAATAATGTAAATCAGTTTCTTATTTTCAAGAGAGAGGAGGCATAGAAGATGGAAAAAAACATAGAGAACCTAATTGCTTCAAGAAATGCATTATCTATTCAACAAAGAGAACTTTTTTTAGCAACAATAGAAAAAATTAATATTGGAAATAGAGAGCTGTTGAAAAATGATTTTGGACTCACTCTTGCAAAGAATATAGCTAGAGATTTGGCAGGGGAAGTTGTCAGACGATACTTTGATTTGGGTGATTTTTATATTACTGCAGATCAACTCGTAGATAGATTTTTACATTTCAGATATGATAATGATCAGGATTATTTAATGAATAATGAAGATGTAAGAAAAGCAATTTACAATGCGAGCGATGGATTGAATACTCAGACCATGAAGGACATTGTAAAAGATTGCCAGGGTTTTCAAACACAGTTATTTAAAGAGGAAAGATATAATGATAAGTTTGATATCCAAGGAAAGACTAATTACCGCATTAGTAAGGTAGAAAATATTCACGAACAAGATGGTAAGCTTGTGGGAATATTAAGAGATGAATTGTCAGGTAGAGTTGTTGAGACAACAACAAAACCACAGAATAAAAAAGATTGGTATTCGAGAGATCTTCAAGCAGATCATAAAATACCTAGAGAAGCAATTACATATAATGTGAGGTATATCAAAGATAGTGAAGAAATTATAAATAAATATAAAGCATTCTATAACTCGGCAGCAAATATGCAAATGATGCTTGCTTCAGCAAATAGTTCTAAGAGTGATGTGAGAGTGTGTAAGGTAAATGGTGAAATAAAGTATATGACTCCTCGAATTTTGGTAAGAGGTGTTGGTACTATTCCAAATCCAGAATATGATCCTAAAAATGATATAACTATGTTTGCTACTCCAGAACAACGAGCGGAGGCGGATATATATCGTTGGGAGCATGCAGGTGAATCTGCAAAAGAAAATTTGAAGAATGGGGGATACCTAGATGAAAATGGAAGGGTTAGACAAGAAGTAAAAAACAAGTTAATAAAGCAATACGAAGAAGTTGATAAGGCAAGGAAGGACCAGTTAGGCGACAAAGAGGATCTTAATTATACTAATATAGCGATAGATTCGGAAAAAACGGCAGCAAAAGCTGTTGGAAAGATAGTTGCTGGACAGCTAATATATTATGTTATGCCACCGGTGTTATATGAAACACAACAAATATTACGAAAAAAAGATATGACTTTGGAGAAGTTTTTTAGCGAATTAAAGAAAGCTGAGAAACGTATTATCACATATGTAAAAGATAAAATGGCAGATATTATTATTAATATTGCAGGAAATACGTTACATAAATTTGTTAAAGTGTTTTTCGATATAATAATTAATATGGTGAAAACCACAGTAAAGAAGATGTTTAAAATGGTAAAGAATGTTGTTCTTTCACTTGTTAATTGTTGTAAGACAATAGTTCATCCAAAGATGTCTGCAGTACAGAAAGCCGATTCTGTTACGAAGGTAATGTTCACAACCATAAATACAATTGTTCTAGAAATATTATTCGAATATCTTGAGAAGCAGTTTTCTTTACCAGATATTTTAATGGAACCATTACAGGTGATTGTTACGATTATTTCGACAAATTTAATAATGCTTGTTTTAAATAAGATGGACTTATTTAATGTTCAGTATGGTTTGTTAACCGCTAATATTGAAAAGCTTTTTGTTGAGGAAAACGAGAAGTTTGTTGAAGAATCATTTAGGCTGCTCTCAGAAGGATATGAGGCTTCTGATGAAGAATTGCAGCTTATTGAGAGAGATATATCTGAAATGATGGATTCAATCCAAAAGCTCGATTTGAAACGTGATGATGTATTTGAACCACTTGATAATATAAATAAGATCTTTTCAATGGGAATAGATTTTGAAGATGAGTGGAGATATTTTACAAGGGAAGGGGTGACAATAACAGTATGAAGTTATTGTTTATTATAATATGCTTAGTGTTATTGTTTGTGTATCCTCCGGCAGGAATTGCACTTATTGTGATCTCATTGATTTGTGCCTATCTTAATTCGAGGTAATATGATGACAAAATATCCAATTTGTAATCACAGAGAAGAGACGACACCTAGAATATTTGGCCAAACTTTTGTGTTGTGTTGGAGATGTACAGGTGTAATGCTGTCACTTGGTTTAATTGTCATAATTAGATGTTTTGTTGATATATCATTCGGAGCTTCTCAAGTAGTCATGGGAAGCTTGATGATGTTACCAATTGTAATCGATGGGTGTGCTCAATATTTCTTTGAATACGCGAGTACGAATATCAGAAGAATGATAACTGGCATCGCGTTCGGAGTGGGCTTTTCATTAGTTGCGTTTATATTCTATTATTGATGATGTATGCGCGCAGGGTGCTAAAATTTCCTGAAATAGTGTAAGGTGCAAAAAATTAGAAAAGCTCTATCACGTGCGCGAATGTTAACGCGAAGTAAAGTTTCAATGCATACAGAGACTTGTTGCCTTTTAACCCGCATAAAATAAGCATTTTTAAGTGTTTTTAGGTGCCCGAAATGTCGGATTGTCCCCCATTTGCCACCCTAATCTTGAAATACACTTTTGAACATAAGAAAAGCACTGAACACGCTGAACTATTAGCGTTATTCAGTACTTTTTGAAGTAAAAGTGGTACAATTATGAGGTTTTCACCTTGGTTGCCTGTTCAAAAAGTTCAACAGAGCGTTCCACCATCTTTTCATTGATGATAATGTGTTCCAAAGCTGTTCTGTGCAGAATGTGATAATTGGTAGAGGTAATGTGGAACTTATAACAAGGAAAGTATTGAAGATGTGAAATAATTTATACATATCTGAATAAAAAAATCTTGTTTTCCCATTGTATATTGGTTATTTTTTGTAGGTAACTGAAGCTTGTTATGTAGTGGCATATTGGGAATTGTTTCTCGAATATGGAAATCATAAAGACGTTCGCAGTGTGCACATACATTTCTGCAACGTGCAAGCACAGTTACAAGCTGATGCAGTTGAACTTCGGATATATTATCGAAGTTTTTGCTGATTTTAGTGCGGATATCGGATGTAGCATATTGATACATTTTGGATATCTGACCAAAGGTTAATGCATTAGTGGCTACCCATAATGGTACATTACCGTATGTTACAGTATGATGATAGATATATTTATATTGACTTGGTGTCGCAATAGCTTTCGACAACGAATTGACAAGTCGCTGTATTTGTCTATTATTTTTGCGAGTAAGGTTGTAGTTTGTACATGTGAGATAACCAGACTGATGTTCGCCGTATTTTTCGCAAAAATGATAGGATATCATTGACTTCATATGTTGTTCAACTTTAAGTATGTATTTCAGAAAAAGAGAACGTAATCACATATAGACAGTTCTTTGTAGTTTTGTAGAAGATTTATCTGCTGCTCATAGGTTAAAAATGCTTGCCCCATCTATAATTCTCCTTTCCTAAATGTAAAAAAAGGAGCCCACGCATGGACTCCTTGGGCCGCGGGCATCTTGAGTTTCCGCAGCACAACCACTAAGGATAATATACCAGTGAAAGAAAAAGCTGTCAAATGGATTTTTAGTGGTGGTATTAGTTTATGCGTCACAAAATAATATTATTCTAATTGTTTTTAAGTCGATTGCTTCACCCCAAGAAACTTATCTCTGTACCCAATCGCTTTTTCCGATTTCTTCCACCGTGCATACAGATTATTCAAATATTTATAAGTAGTTTTCATATTGTTAAGATTATGTACTAAAAATGAATTCGGATTATTGTAGTGGTAGATGACAACTTTGAAATCACAAAGCCACGCATTGCGAAATGGTATATTATAGTGATTACAGATTACTAAATATGAGGAATTGGTTAAGAATTCTGCTAAACTCATCGAATTCGAGGAGGTTAAAAATAAAGATGGAGCAAATGCTTTTACAATGTCTCCGAAGAAGTGGATTGAGTCTACAAACGCAATAGGAATCATAAGTAAATCAGGTCGTTATGGTGCAACCTTTTGTAATTCACACTTAGGGGGAGGAGAAATTAGAAAAACTCTGTAACGTGCGCGAATGTTAATGTAAACCCAAGTTTCAATGCATACAGAGACTGTTTGCTTGCTATCGCGTAAAACCCCAGTTTAAGCGGGGGTCTGGGATTTTACTTCAAATATGTATTTGTGTTTTTAGAAGAAAAAATGAATACGCACATTCGAAGGATACTAAGAATGTAAAAGGTGTCAATGAAAAAGCCAAAGCATGGGTGGTACCGCTACACAACACGATTTGGTATACCGGTCTATAATGAAGAAGGGGTATTAGAAAGGTATAATATTTTTCGAGCAAGAATTTTGGTAAGGCGAGATGAAGATGGTAAGTTATATTTGTATGATGTTGTGACAATAAAAAAAGAAACGAGTAAGCCGCTTGAGTCATAGACAGTACGGTAGTAAACTTCGCTATCTTCGATAGAGACAATATCATATTTTTATCGTTGAGTCAATCCGAATATTTGAAAAATGGATTGCACCGCCGAATTCAAATGGTTTATAATAATACAATCCATAGGAAATAGAAAAGAAAAAGAAGTCCGCATCAGGATTATTTTATGCATAATGAGAACAATTATAACGATATCGTAAGCCGAATGTATTTTATCGGTATATATGGTAGTTATGAAGAAACACCAGATTTCTTGCATGTGTTTGAAAAATGGTTTGAAAATGAGGATTCGCATACACATGTCATGGGGATAGAACGGCACAAATTTAATCAGAAAATGAGTGATTGTATTATGGATGAAGACGGTGTTAAGGAAAGGGTGAAGCAATTCTTGGTACTTCAAAAGTAGACATTTAAAACAGAAAAGAGGACATTAATGTGGCAAAAGCGGATATTCAAGAAAGATTAGCGAAAGATAGGAGATAAAATATGGATATAAATATAAACGAAAGATTTGAGTATTGGTGTAAGAAATTACGAATTACACCTCAATGGGATATAAAGCTGGAAATGATTGAAAATCCAGAATGGCATAAAACTGGTGATTTTAAAATTGACCCAACAGATAGAAAAGCTGTATTAATGCTTAATGCGGTCAATCCAAAGCAGGAAAACATGGATGAGGTTATTGTCCATGAGCTAATGCATATCAAAATGTACCCTTTGGATCAAGTGTGTGAATCGCTGATTACTTCTAATTTTGAGGAGGGTACAGCAGGTTGGAATTTTGCTTATAGAGAATTCTTTGAAAACCTTGAAATAACTGTTGAGGAATTATCAAAGTGCTTTTTGTTTGAGTTTGGCGAAGACAGGGAACTTTCTTTTGGTAGATGTAAAAAACAGAGGAGCTTTGATGAATTATATAATGGTTTGCAGAAAATAGAGTAACTTTTTAAGAAAAAACACTCTTATGGAGCTTTGCATCTTATGTGCAAGGCTCCAATTTTTGGCTGTTTGGGAAGAACCTCATAATCCAGAATTTAACCGTGTGCAATTCGAGGCGGTTAGAAGTGAGGCTGGATTAAACAGATTTGTTGTGACACCTACTAAATAGAACTATCGTATTCAAACGGATACAGTGAAGGAAAATTTGATTCCGCCAGAAAAGATTGTCTATACATGTGCCAGTGAAGCATATCTTTTAAATGTTGCGTTATTTGGGCAAACTGCAAAGCAATGGAAGAATTCACAACAGAGACAAAAAACGTATCAGGCAAAGAATGGTGGAAAGAACCGTATAGTTTAGCTATACTTATTCAGCCAAGGAACAGCAGGAATTAAAGAAGATTCGTGAGAAGTATTTGCCCAAAGAAGAGAATAAAATGGAACAGCTTCGAAGTCTTGATAGCAAAGCAACTGGTAAAGCTACTATGCTAGCTATTATTATTGGCGTGATTGGAGCTTTACTGTTAGGAGTAGGTATGTGTTGTACGATGGTTTGGCAGGGCAGGTGGTTTGTGCCAGGAATCCTTGTAGGAATTATAGGTATTGTAATTGTAGCCATTGCTTATCCGGTCTACAACAAAACACTTAAAACTGAGCGGGAGAAAATTGCGCCCGAGGTTTTGAGACTTACAGAAGAATTACTAAAATAAATAGTCAAAAATCACTCAATTTATATTCGTGTAGATTGGGTGATTTTTTTCATTCGTTTGGAACTGTTTTAAGTTGATAGATATATGATTTGAGAAAAGTTTGGTGTGGTATGGTACTTATTGCCCAACATCCTTTTATGGGGTATAATATATATAGTATTTTGTATTGAAGGGGGACAAACAATGAATAAAGAAAAAGACAAGGTAGTGCCCATAAAAGTTAAACTTTTATCTATTATTGTACCAGCGGTAATTGTTACGATGATTATTCTGATTGGAATCTCTTATACTATTTCGAAGAAGATAATATTGGGATACTCATCCAGTCTATTAAATTCGTCCATTGAAAATCAATCAAATGAGATTGAAGCATGGCTTGGAGAGAATATTTCTGCATTCCAAACAGTCAAAGACATAATTGAAACCACTTCACCGAACAAAGAACAGTTACAAGCCATGTTAGATGGATACTATGGAAAAAACGATAACTGTCAGGATGGAATTTATATTGCAGATGAAAAAGGAAATTTGATTACTGCATCCCAATCGACTAAGCAGGAAAGTAGTCCGTGTGATTCTGTGTGGTATAGGGAGGGATTAACCAGATGGAATTTAGGATTTACAAATGCATATAAAAATTCAGATGGAGCTGACGTTATTAGTGCAACGGGAATATTAAAAGACGGCTCTGGTGTTATAAAGGTTCTTTCTGCTGATTTGTCACTAGAAAGAGTCAGTATCATTGTAAATAGTTTCATTGAAATGGATAATGCACAAGCCTTTTTGGTAAATGCATCAACTGGAGAAATAATTGCACATAGAGATATGTCATTGATTTCAACAAAATTATCAGAAAGCTCTGATGGATTTATGCAGGATATTTGGTCAAAAATTCAGGCAGATAGTTATAAAATTGAAGAAATAGGTTCTAATCTGGCAGGAATTAGTGAGATTGAAGGAACTGATTGGATACTGGTTTCATATATTCCAAAATCAATTGTTTACAGTGATATAAATATGGTACGAGTTGCTATGATTATAATATGTATAATCTCAGTTTTATTAATAACTGTACTAATTGAGAGAGTCGTAAATGCTGTTATTAGCCCTGTAAAGGGATTAACAAAAATAATAACAGATATGACAAATGGTGATTTTACTATTGAAGTTCCAACCAATAAAAATGATGAAATTGGAGTAATGAGTAATCATGTTGACAGGTTTATAGATTCAATGCGCAATATGATATCTTCAATTTACAATGTGTCTGAAAGAATAACAGAACAGGCAAATAACAGTGACCAGCTCTCTGCTCAGATGTATGATGCTTCCAAATTGCAGACTGACTCAATGAGAGAGCTAAACAGTACAGTAGAACAGCTTTCGGTATCTGTAAACATAATTGCTGAACATGCCACAACATTAGCAATGATAGTATCCGATACAAGAGAAAACGGTGATTTAGTTAATGAGAAGATGGCCGATACTGTAGACGTATCCAAAAAGGGAAAAAGAGATATTCAAAGTATTAGTGAAGCAATGGATGAGATAAACGAATCTGTTCAAAAGCTGAAAATAGCAATTGATAAGGTTGGCAAGGCTTCCGGTGAGATTACAAACATTACGGGTGTAATTGGGGAAATTGCAGAACAGACAAATCTCTTATCTTTAAATGCCTCAATAGAGGCTGCCAGAGCAGGTGAAGCTGGAAAAGGCTTTGCTGTTGTTGCAGCAGAAATTGGACAACTGGCAAAAACAAGTACTGATTCCGTACATAATATAGAAGGACTTATAAACGAAATAGGTTCTTTAGTTCAAGACACAGTAAAACAAACAGATGAAAGTGTAGAGAATATAAATAAGAGTAGTGACCTTGTATCAAATGCTCTGGATACTTTTGACATTATATTTACAAATGTAAATGATGTGAATGATCTCGTACAACGAATGCTCGAAAAAGTTCAAGAGGTTGATGAAGTTGCAAGCAACGTAGCTGCAATCTCAGAGGAACAAGCTGCCAGTTCACAGGAAATTTTGGCAACATTAGAAACAATGGTAGAACAGTCAACAAATATTACAACAAATAGTCAGGAAGTTTCTAATGATGCGGAAACTTTATCACGGACATCCGAAGAACTGTATAACCAGGTTGCCATTTTTAAAATTGAGAAGGGAGAAAAATAGCATATGAAAAATAAGTTATTATGTTTAGCCATAATTTTTGTTATTTTGATTAGCAGTATTGTTGGTTGTGGAAATAATACTGCAAGTAGTTCCTCTAATAAAAAGATTTTTCTTACTATAAATGAAATGGATACATTCCGTCAGACTCTGGTTGATGCAACAGTAGCAAAAGCTTCGGAAAGTGGAATTCAGATAGAGGTTGGAGATGCCCAAAACTCGATAGAAACTCAGGTTCAAATGATTAAAAACGCAGCTGAACAAAACTATGATGTGATTTTATGTGGTGCGGTTTCGACAGACACAGCGATTGAGCTTAAAGCCAGTGCAGGAGATATTCCAATTATATTTTTAAATAGTTGTCCAAAGGAAGGGGTTCTGAGTGAAGGTCAGTATGTTTATGTGGGTTCTGACGAGCAAGTTGCAGGCCAGCTTCAGGCTGAGTATATATTACAAAAATTTGAGAATAAAGATGAAATTAATGTAGTAATTTTAAAAGGACCTAAAGGGCATTCTGCCACAAAAGGAAGGACGAGTGGTGCAAAGAAAACATTGAATGCAAGTGGTAAAAAGATTAATTATGTTTTCGAAGAATATGCAAACTGGGATGCTGAACAGGCAAAAGAATTATTTAAACTGTTTTTAAAGACAGGTTCTGAAGTTGATTGTGTAATATGTAACAATGATTCAATGGCTCTTGGAGTTGTAGAAGCTTGCAAAGAAGCAGGGATAGATTTGAATTCGGTTCCTGTTGTGGGAGTTGACGCAACTGCTGATGGATGTCAGTCAATCCAAAATGGAGATATGGCATTCACAGTATACCAGTCCGGTTCTGGTCAAGGAAGTAAGGCTGTTGAAATGGCAATGGAACTTATGAATAATGAGGATGGTCAAAATATTGAAGGAATCACAGAGGATGGTTTGTATGTGTGGGTTCCATTCGAGGGCGTTGACAGCAATAATGTCTCAAATTATATAAAGTAAATAGTGATGTAAAAGGGATTCGTTTTTAGATGAACGGATCCCTTTTTGGCTGTTTACGGGGATAGTGCGCTCTTTTTTAGATAAATAGCTAAAAATCTAATTAAGAAATCTAATATGAAGCACTGTCTCCTTTATCAAGTAATTATTTGAAAAGGAGATTTTTTAATGCAAAAATTTAATATAAAAAACCAAATTACTAAATTATATATGGTGACTGCAATAGGTTACTTTCAGATTGCCGGGGCGTCGTGGGTAGCCCTTCTTGCCCTTAGAGGATTCTCACTTTTTGAGATTGGATTAATGGAAAGTATTTTCCATGTGGTTAGTTTCATATTTGAAATTCCATCAGGTGTGGTAGCAGATGTTTTTGGACGAAAGAAAACGCTTGCATTAAGTCGATTCGTTTCTCTGATGTCCAAAATATTTATGATTGTGTCTACTAATTTTTGGACAACAGCTTTTGCAATTGGATTTAGTGCTTTAAGCTATAATCTAGAATCTGGAACAAGGGAAGCACTTGCATATGACAGTTTAAAGTTTGCAGGTAAAGAAGAGGATTACAATAAATATGCCTCAACAGAGATGGTGATATACAGAATTGTGAATTCCACGGCAACCTTATGCGCAGGCCTTGCACTGATTTTAGGATACAAAATAGCTTATGCAATTGATGCAGTTATTGGTGTTGTGGCATTGTTTATCACTTTTACATTAAAAGAGGTATGTGTGGATGAGAAACCAGAGGCGACCCGAGTGACCATTAGAATTAGAAAGGTAGTCAGGGAGAGTGCAAGATTCCTCGTTACGAACAAGAGAGCAAGAGGAATTATGATTGTAAATTCCTTTGTGGGTGCAGTGTCTACATTAGTACTATTTTTTCTGCAGGCGAAGCTGCCTATGGCAGGACTTAACAATGGATTGCTTGGACCTAGCCTATTCATAATGGGACTTGGAGCTGCCCTTGGAGCCAGGATGGTTACTCATTTTCCACAGAGCAATTATGTGAAGTTATTGCTAATAAGTGGAACTGGAGTTTTATTTGCTTTTGCAATGACTTTTACAGGTATGCCTTACATAATGATTGCTGGAGGATTTGTTGGTGCTTTCGCAGACGATTTTCTGGAGGTTAGGACAGATGTTATTCTGAATGAGATGATACCATCTGAACAGAGAGCTACGCTTGTATCTGTCAGTTCTTTTATGTTTTCAGTAATTATGATAGTTATGTCTGGTTTTATGGGATGGATAATGGGATAAAGGATTTTATTTCCTTCTCAGTATTTATGAACTATTGCGTTTAATCAACAAAAACAAGTGACAGTTTTTGTCTTATTTTAACAACTACAACAGCTGTCTCTTATACACATCTGACGCTGCCGACGATATGCAGTGTGTA
>CAMFPD010000013.1 GCA_945971355.1 uncultured Lachnobacterium sp. | reverse complement strand
ATCTCTTTTCCTCCTAAATCATTCCTGAGAATCCCATGAATGCAATTGACATAAGGCAAGCAGTTACAAGTACAATTGCTGTTCCCTGGAAGGTTTTTGGAATATCATTGTATTCAATTCTTTCACGAAGTCCAGCCATAAGTACAATTGCAATTAAGAAACCAACCGCTGTAAAGATACCATATACCATACTGTAAAGCAATGACATGCCAAATCCCAAATCAGAATAGTTGGTAACTGAGTTAAGTGCTACACCTAGTACTGCACAGTTAGTTGTAATAAGTGGTAAGAAAACTCCTAATGACTCATAGAGAGATGGAATCTTTTTCTTTAAGAACATCTCAACAAACTGAACTAATGAAGCAATAACAAGAATAAATACAATTGTCTTTAAGTATGTAAGATCAATACCTGCAGCCAAAAGTGCTGGATTCGCAAGAATTCCACCGTAAATAAGCTGAGTGACAAATGTAGCGATTGCAATAACGAATACTACTGCTCCTCCCATTCCGGCAGCTGTCTCAATTTTCTTAGAAACTCCAAGGAATGGACAAATACCAAGGAACTGACTTAATACTACGTTGTTTACTATAGCTGCACCAACTGCAACTAAAGCTAATGATGCTAAAGTACTCATTATTTATCCCCTCCTTCTGTATTATTTGTTTCTGGCTTCTTACCAGCACTAGGACATGATGCACCACAGTGTGCACAGTCTCCAGCAAGACAACCAGCTGGCTCTGCAAGAGGAGTTCCCTTTGCATCCATTTTCTTTCTGACAATATTCATACCAGCAACAAGGAATGCAAGTACAAGGAATGCACCAGGAGCCATTATAAAGATTGTAATTGGTGTAAACCACTCTCCGAAAATCTGAACATCAAAGGCAGTTCCTGCACCAAGGATTTCACGAATAAGACCGATAATTGTAAGACCAATTGTGAAACCAAGACCCATTCCAAGACCATCAAAAATTGACTCTACAGGAGCGTTTTTTGATGCATAGCTTTCTGCACGGCCTAAGATGATACAGTTTACTACGATAAGTGGAATGTAAACACCTAAGGATGCTGATAAGCTAGGTAAGTATGCCTGCATAAGAAACTGAACAACTGTTACCAGAGAAGCAACAATTACAATGTATGCTGGCATACGAACACCATTTGGAATAATTTTTCTAAATAATGAAATTAAAAGGTTTGAACAAATCAAAACGACTGTTGTTGAAAGACCCATTCCAAGACCATTTATGGCTGATGATGTTACTGCAAGTGTTGGACACATACCAAGCATCAGTACAAATGTTGGGTTTTCTTTAATAATACCATTATATAAACGTTCAACATATTTATTCATTATTCTGCACCTCCCTGTAATTCGCTCTGGAAGTAAAGAATAGCTGCATTACAACCATTTGCCATAGCCTTTGAAGTAATTGTTGAACCAGTTATCGCTTCAATCTGATTATCTGCAGCTGGTGCAGATTTTACAACTTCAAATTTGTCTACGACTTTGTTCTGGAACTGGCTATAGAAAGACTCATCCTGTGCTTTCATACCCAGACCAGGAGTCTCAGCAATATCTGTAATTGAATATCCATTTACTGTTCCATCGTTCTTTATACCAACAGAAAAAGTGATACTTCCCTGACTACCATCCTTTGCAGTAACAGTAATTACATATCCTAATGAGTTACCATTTGCATCAAGTGCATTCTGGATATCCTCAATTGTATCACTGTACCCAGCATCAGAAACGAGCGTATTAGCTGCATCCTTATCAAATTCTACAGCCTCAAAGCTGGCTGCATCAGCAAATACTTCCTGATATGCTGCCTGTGCTGCGGCAAGATTTGCAGCATCAATAGATGGTTTTGTAATTCCATATACAAGTGCAAGAACAAAACCAAGAACAAGTGTAAAAGCAGTTAAGATCAAAGCGTCATGTACAATCTGTTTATTCATTCTTCTTTGCCTCCTTTACCTGTCCGAATGCTCTTGGAACTGTGTATTTCTCAATAAGAGGTACAAGAATATTGCTTAAGATGATTGAGAAAGAAACACCCTCTGCATTTGCACCAAAGCAACGGAAAATACCTGTCAAAAGACCACAACAGATTCCAAAAATAATTTTTCCGCTTGGAGTAATAGGTGAAGTAACATAATCTGTTGCCATGAAGAATGCTCCAAGCATTAATCCTCCACCACAGAGCTGTGCAACTACATAGTTGAAATCAAATCTGCTTGCTCCGAAGAAAAACATAAATAAAGCAAATGTAATAATGTATGCTCCAGGAATCTTTAGATCAATAACTCCCAATAAGATGAGAATGATTGCTCCAAGTAAAATTGCAATAACAGAAGTCTCACCAATGGTTCCTGCAACATTTCCAACTAACATATCTCTAACGTTTACTGCTGAAAGACCATTCTCTCTGATAAGTGCAAGCGGAGTTGCTCCTGTGTAGACATCCACACCGTTCTTAGTAACGTTAAAGTTAGTCATATCTGCCGCAAATGCAATTAAAAGGAAGCATCTGGCTCCTAATGCCGGGTTCATGAAGTTCTGTCCCAAACCACCAAAGAGACATTTAACAATTGCAATTGCGAAAACACCACCAATTACAGCTTCCCACCATGGAAGTGAAACTGGGAGGTTTAGTGCTAATAACAGACCTGTTACAACAGCACTTAAATCACCGATTGTATTCTTTTTATGTACAATCTTATCAAATATCCACTCAGTAGCTACACAAGTAGCAATTGTAATGAGAATCAATAATAAAGCTTTGAAACCAAAGTTGTAAATACCAAAGAGACTGGCAGGAAGTAAAGCTGCAATAACATAAGCCATTATTCTGCTTGTGGAATCCTTGGCACGTACATGTGGTGATGAAGACACATGATATAAATCACTCACAATAATCCACCTCTTTCTTCTTATTTGCTAGCCTGTTTTCTTTTTTCAGCTAAAACAAGCTTCTTCATAGTTTTAATTGGCTGAGCCACCTGTCTTCTTGATGGACATGCAAATGTACATGAACCACACTCGATACACTCAAGACCATTCCACTCCTCGAATTCCTTCATAAGTCCGTTATTACCAAACTTAGCAAGTCTGCTTGGGATAAGCTGTTCTGGACAAGCTTCTACGCAACGTCCACAGTTAATACAAGCCATAGGCTCGTACATGGCAACCTCGTCCTTTGCAAGACATAGAATTGATGAAGAAGTCTTTGTTGTAGGTATATCAAGGCTAAACATAGCAAATCCCATCATTGGACCACCTGAGATAATTTTCTCCGGCTGTACTTTAAAACCGCCAGCAGCATCTATAAGCTCCTGATATGGAGTTCCAATGCTGTACAAAAAGTTGGAAGGATTTGTAATTGCATCACCAGTAACAGTTGATACACGCTTCATAACTGGAATACCATTCTTAACTGCATTGTATACAGCAATAATTGTTTCTACGTTGTCTACAATACAACCAGCATCTGCCGGGAGCATTTTAGAATTGATATCTCTACCAGTTGTTGCATGGATGAGCTGACGCTCACCACCCTGAGGATACTTAGTTAATAACTCGCATACCTCAATTCTTGGCTCATCCTTTGTGAGCTCTTTTAATTTTGCAATGGCTTCCGGCTTGTTGTTCTCTATACCAAGAATACCCTTTGCATTGTCAAAAAGCTGCAAAATGATGTTCATACCAGCAATTAACTCTTCTGGATTCTCAAGCATTCTACGGTAATCTGCAGTAAGATATGGCTCGCACTCTGCACAGTTTGCAATCACGAACTCAATCTTATCTGGTTCCTTTGGAGAAAGCTTTACATGAGTAGGAAAGCCTGCACCACCCATTCCGACAACGCCTGCTTCCTTTACCTTATTGATGATTTGTTCTTTTGTTAAAGTTTTAACGTCATCAACAACCTCATATTCTACTTCCTTAAATTCACCATCGCTCTCGATGATAATACTGTTTACCATGTCTCCAACAGCTACACGTCGCTTCTCAATTGCCTTAACTGTACCAGATACAGATGAATAAATAGGTGAAGAAACGAAGCCGCCTGCTTCTGCAATCTTCTGGCCCTTTAAAACTGTATCTCCAACAGCAACAATTGGAGTTGCCGGTGCACCAATATGCTGAGATACTGGATAAATCAGTTCACCCTTGGGTAAAACTTCTTTAATAGGTGCATTTTCAGCAAGTTCCTTGCCTTCGTATGGATGCACACCACCAATAAATGATTTTAAACCCATTTCCTGTGCCCCTCTTTCTTGTATTTTTTACTAAAATAGATGTACTACTTCAGCAATTTATGTATAAATTATATCACTTTATGACATCTAGATATAGTACTTTTTTTAGAACCTTATGTTATAATATTAACAACCTGTCGAATAAAAGATATTTTGAGGGATAATAAGTATGAAAACAACTCACAAAGAAGAATTATATGTAAAAAGCGATAAATTAACAGATAAATTATATGATGAGGAATCAATATTTTTCGATATCGAAACCACAGGCTTTTCACCAGTCAATTCATCAGTTTATTTGATTGGATGCGCCAGACGAAAAGGTAAATATATATGTATAGATCAGTATTTTGCAGAAAGCCCAAAGGAAGAAAAGGTGATCATATCTGCCTTTGTGGAGTTGCTCAAGCAGTACAAGACCATCATATCCTTTAATGGTGTGGGCTTTGACATTCCATTTTTAAAAGCGAAATGTGATTTATATGATATTGTGGAGAATTTCTCCAGCTACAACTATCTGGATATTTTCAAGTCTGTATCACAGATTAAGTTTCTACTCAATCTGGAAAACTACAAGCAGAAAACCGTAGAAAAATTTCTGGGTATAGACCGAGCTGACAAATACAATGGCGGTGAGTTAATAAATGTGTATTATGAATTTGTAAAAAGCAAAGACGAGAAAGCCCTTGAGCTATTGATGCTCCACAATTATGAGGATGTCCTTGGTATGACCAGTCTCCTGCCGATTTTGTCATATGTTGAGTTTTTTAATGGGCAGTATTCGATTACAGAGTCCAAAATAGAGCCATATAAGACAATTGACGGTGAGGAAAAGTATGAGTTTATCATAAGCTTAAAAAATGATTACCTGGTTCCAAAGCGGCTGTCCAAAAAGACAGATTCATTTTATCTGATATTAAATAAGGAGACTGCCTCTATCCGTGTGCCGATTTACTCAGGTGAGCTAAAGTATTTCTTTGAAAATTACAAGGATTACTACTATCTGCCGGAGGAGGACAGAGCCATACATAAAAGTGTGGCGGGATTTGTGGATAAGGATTTCAGGGAAAAATGTCATGCTAACAACTGCTACACCAGGAAGCAGGGGGATTTTCTTATTCAGTACTATGAAATAATGAATCCTGAATTTAAGGCAGATTACAAAGACAAGTTTTCATATTTTGAACTGACTGAAGATTTCTGTGAGTCGGATGTGATGCTCAGAAGGTATGTTGAGCATATACTTAAAGTTATAGCCAGTGGGAAGTGATGTTCCCGCTGGCTATTTTAGGCTCTGGTCTCCCACATCTCCTTGGTCATTATATTTACATGCTCAGTCCTCACTTCATTCAGCAGGGAAACATTCACATTTTTGCGTATTCCATAAGCTTTAAACCCAAGCTTCTCCTGCACCCTCTTAGACTTTGCATTTCCATCATAATAACCACACCAGACTGTCCTCATGCCAAGCTCTGTAAATCCCCTTTTAATAAGCGTAGCCGCAGCCTCCGGCATATAGCCCTTACCCCAGAAGGGTTTTCCCAGCCAGTAACCAAGCTCGCACTCATCATCACGATTAGTCATAGCGGTATTTCCATTCAGTTTTAATTCTATTGAACCTATCGCAATATTATCATCTTTTTGGCAAATTGCATAACATTTTGGATAAGACAGGACATTTTTAATTACGCCCCTGCTCTCCTCAACATTTTTATGGCATGGCCAGCCTGCTATAGGACCGACATCAGGGTCTTTTGCATACTCAAAAAGACTCTCTGCATCTGTATCTTCCCATTTTCTTAATATCAAACGTTCTGTTTTTATCACAGCCATAAACATTCTCCTTATCTTTAGCCAACTTCTACCACTTGTGGGCTTTCGTATATACTTTGGTTAACATAAAATCTACCACCTGCAGCTTTTATTGCATACTTTGGTTAACATAAAACCTACCACTGGCAGCTTTAATTATATGCTCTGGCATAAAACAAAGGCAGCCCATAAGGACTGCCTATAAAAGCAAATCAAGGCTTCTCGAAGTAGAAGCTACTCATACGATTAAATCCTATATCTTTATAGTTACTTATCTGCTCTGTGCTTCCAATGAACAATACTCCGTGTGTTTTAAGCGAATCAAAGAAATTCTTATAAATCATATTTTTCGCTTCATCAGTGAAGTAGATAACAACATTTCTGCACAAAATCAAATCATAATCCTTTGGATATGTATCCTTTAATAAGTTATGTTCCTTAAAGGTTACACATTTTTTGATATTATCTGAAATCTGATATGAGTTACCGATTTTTGTAAAGTACTTTTTCTTTAAATCATCAGGAACAGCAGCAATACTCTTCTCTGCATACAACCCAACCTTTGCATGCTCAATTACCTGCTTGTCAATATCAGTTGCCATAATTTTAATATCAGAAAGAGGTATATGCTTAGAAAATGCCATCGCTAAAGAGTATGGCTCATCGCCAGTAGAACAAGCTGCACTCCATATTTTTATTGGTCTTTTCTGCTCTTTTATTATTTTTGGAATAACCTGCTCATCCATAAGCTTCCACTGATCTGGATTTCTATAAAACTCTGACACATTAATTGTCAGGAAATTCACAAATTGCTCAAATTTTTCTTTGTCAGTTTTAATCATTTGAACAAATTCAGCATAAGACTTAGCACCATTTTTTGTAGCCAGAGTGTCAATTCGTCTTCTCATCTGTTTCTCTTTATAAAAATTCAAATCAATTTTTGTAAGTCTTAAAACATCAACTTTAAATTCCTCGTATTTATCAAACATAAATCCCCTCCGAAAACCACTTGGTAAATTAGTCCTATTCTCTCAGATGAAAAAATTGGAAGCTGTCCTTTTAGACAGCTTCCAGAATTTTACTCTTCTTCTGAAGCAACTTCTTCAGTTGTTTCCTCTTCTTCTGGAGCAAGTAAAGCCTTAACACTTAAGCTAATCTTCTTCTCTTCCTCATTGAAGTCAACAATCTTAGCTTCAACTTCCTGACCGATTTTTAATGCATCAGCTGGTTTTTCAACATGATCCTTAGAAATCTGTGAAACGTGAAGTAAAGCATCAACTCCTGGAGCAAGCTCAATAAATGCACCAAAATCTGTCATACGAGCAACTTTACCTTTAACGACATTTCCAACAGCAAACTTATCTGTTGCACCATTCCATGGATTCTCATCATCAAACTTCATGCTGAGTGCAATCTTTGTCTCATTGATGCTCTTGATGAATACTCTAACTGTCTGACCAACAGTAAATACTTTCTTAGGATTCTCAACTCTTCCCCAAGACATCTCAGAGATATGAAGTAATCCATCTACACCACCAAGGTCTACGAAAGCACCGAAATCTGTAACGTTCTTGATTGTTCCTTCAACAACATCACCTTCTGCAATCTTTCCTAAAATTTCTTTCTGCTGCTCTGCCTTCTGAGATACTAATAATGTCTTTCTGTTTCCAATAATTCTTCTCTTCTTAGGATCAAACTCAGTAATAACAAACTCGATTTCCTGATCTTTGAATTTGTTTAAATCCTTCTCAAAAGAATCTGAAACAAGGCTTGCTGGAATAAATACTCTTGTCTCGTCAACATTGACACAAACACCACCAGCTAATACCTGTGTAACCTTTGCAGTTAACACTTCTTTGTTTTCAAAAGCTTCCTCTAATCTCTTGCTTCCCTTTTCTGCAGCAAGACGCTTGTAAGAAAGAAGTACCTGTCCCTCACCATCATTTACTTTAACAACTTTTGCTTCCATTGTATCGCCAACTTTTACAACTGTTGTAAGATCAACGTTTGGTTCATTAGTGTATTCGTTACGTGAAATAATTCCATCAGACTTGTATCCGATATTCAAGATAATCTCGTCAGGCTTAACATCAATAACGGTACCTTCAACCACTTCTCCATTTCTTATTGTTTTTTCATACGCGTCAAGCATTTGTTCAAAGCTCATTTCTGACATTCTTTGAAACCTCCTCAATAATATTGTTTGGGGTTGAAGCCCCTGCGGTAATACCTACGTTATTGATGGATCTCAACTTATTGTAATCCATACCTTTACTCGTTTGTATATAGTAAGTATTTTCACATTCTTTTTTGCATATTTCAAATAACTTCTGCGTATTTGAACTGTTCTTGTCGCCAATGACAATCATGGCATCGGACTTTTTAGAAATCTCTCTTGCCTCTGTCTGACGTTCTTCAGTTGCATTACAGATAGTATTTAAAACAAATATATCATAACCTTTTTTGCATATAATTTCAACTAATTCTTGAAATTTATTGTAGTTAAATGTCGTTTGACTAACTATACAGATTTTTTTATCCGTTTTCAGACAAAAATCTTCAGCATCTGACACATTATTTATGATTGAAACACCTTCTCCAATCACCCAACCCCTTATTCCCTTCACTTCCGGATGATCAGGATTTCCGATAATAATAATATGTCTGCCTTCACCGCTATGCTTTTCTACAAGTCGATGTATTTTAAGTACAAATGGACAGGTTGCATCCATAATTTTAAATCCGGCCTGTTCTATTGTCTCATGTTCTATTCGACTAATTCCATGGGAACGAATAATCACAATCCCCTTTGGAAGATTACTAATTTCGTCCAATGACTTAATTACAACGACGCCTTTTTCTTCCATATCCTTTACAACTTCGTCATTATGAATAATTGGACCGTAAGTATAAATAGGCAGTTTTTCCTTCTCTATCTGCTCATACACCATATTTACAGCTCTTTTTACGCCGAAACAAAATCCGGCACTTTTAGCAACTGTTACATTCATATTTAAGCCTCTTTGATAATCTCTTTCATTCTTGCTACAACACCATCGATATCAAGGTCTGACGAATCCAGCAGTACGGCATCTTCAGCCTGCTTAAGAGGTGAAGTTTCACGATGCATATCCCTGTAATCCCTATCGATAATATCTTTCTCGATAGCATCAAAATCACATTTTTCTCCTTTTGCTGTAAGTTCATCATATCGTCTCTGTGCTCTAACCTTTGAGCTTGCAGTGAGATAGATTTTTACATTTGCATCAGGCAGCACAACTGTTCCGATGTCTCTGCCATCCATAATGACATTCTGCTTTGCTGCAAGCTCTCTCTGAAGCTCCACAAGCTTTGTTCTAACAGCTGGGTAAACGCTTGTGGCAGATGCCATATTTCCAACTTCCTCGTTTCGGATAACTCCATTTACATTTTCACCGTTAAGGATAACCTGCTGAACACCATCCTTGTACTCAATTGTAACATTGACATTTGGACAGGCGGCAGAAATTGCTGCCTCATCATCAGCTGAGATGTTGTTCTGTAAAAAATAGTATGCCATAGCGCGATACATTGCTCCTGTATCCACATATACATATCCTAAATCTGCAGCTAATTTTTTGGCTATAGTACTTTTTCCAGCTCCTGCTGGTCCATCAATTGCAATATTATATATCATATTTCCTCCTATACACAGTTCAAACCAGCCAAATACCCGGTTGACCATGCTATTTGTAAATTATATCCACCTGTCATTGCATCCAGGTCTAACACCTCTCCTGCAAAAAACAGATTACTGACAAGCTTTGATTCCATTGTAGATGGATTTATGTTTTTTACACATATCCCACCCTTTGTTATGATTGCCTCGTTCCAACCTCTAAGTCCATTTATTGTCATGGTAAGATTTTTTAAGAGATGAACAAAGCCAAGACGCTCTTCCTTTGATATCTCATTAACCTTTTTATCAGTGTCAATTCCCGACAATTCTATAATAATTGGAACAAGCTTTGAAGGTAACAGCTTATTAATAGAATTTCTAAACTGTTTATTCTTATTCTCATCAAAATCTCTAAGAATTCTCTTATCAAGTTGTTCCTCAGACATTGCTGGTTTTAAATCAATTATAAGCTTTAATGGATTTTTGAATTTATCTGCTTTTATATTTCCACTGGCTGATAAAATCATTGGACCACTCACTCCAAAATGAGTGAAAAGCATTTCGCCAAAATCACTGTACAGCTTTTTGTCCTTATCATAAATTGTAATGGCTGTGTTCTTCAGCGACAATCCCTGAAGCACTTTCACCCACTCTTCCCTGATGTTAAAAGGTACAAGAGCTGGTGTACATTCAACCACAGTGTGTCCTGCGGTTTCAGCAAATCTGTAGCCATCTCCGGTTGAACCTGTTGAGGGATATGACAGCCCCCCTGTACATACAATTACATTGTCAGCATATATTTCTTTTTTGTTTACAACAACACCACAAGCCTTATTGTCTTTTATTATTAACCTGTCTACTGTTGTATTAAGCTTTACCTCTACACCATCATTTTTCAGAATCCTTGCCATTGTCGCAATTACATCTGAGGAATGATCCGATACTGGAAAAACCCTGTTACCACGTTCTGTTTTTGTTGCCATTCCGTTTGTCTCAAACAAATCAATAACCTGATTATTGTCAAAGGTATAAAATGCACTGTACAAAAATTTTTTATTACTCATGACATTTGCAAAAATAACTTCCATATCGCTTGCATTAGTCAGATTACAGCGCCCTTTTCCAGTAATATATATTTTCTTGCCAAGTTTCTCATTTTTCTCCAATAGAGTAACCTGATGACCACAGAGCGAAGCGGCATGACATGCCATCATTCCAGCGGCACCGCCACCAACTACTATTACTTTACTCATGTATTAATCCTCTAATTTTGCATAATGAACCTTGATTGAGTCATCTATATAGTTTATCTCGTCATTTTCATATACCTGATATTCTTCCCATATGTTCTCAAGCTCAGTCAATGTTTTGGCAACCTGTTTCTGTTTTTTCATACAAAGTGCTACAATCAAAGCATTTATAACAGACAATGGTGCTACCAGTGAATCTACAATTGATGCCATATCACTATCAGCAATTAGATTACATGATGAATAAAGATTCATGGGCGAGTGAATGCTGTCTGTAATAGTGATAACCTTGGCATTCCTATTGTTGGCAAATTCCAAGGCCTTTAAAGTACGCATTGAATATCTAGGAAAGCTTATTCCGATTATAACATCGCTTTTATCAATCCTAACCATCTGTTCAAACAATTCACTAGAACTATTTGTTGTTAGAAGATGTACATTATCAAACATAAGATTTAGGTAAAATGCCAGAAAGTTTGCTAAAGGCGCACAGCTTCTAATTCCGACAATATATATGTTTTTTGCCTCGACTATTGTCTTTACAGCCACCTCAAATGCACTGTGGTCAATTTTCTCCAATGTTGTCTTAATTTTATCAGCATCTGACTGAAGGACTGTCTGTAATATTTCTGACTGGGAAATACGACCGTATGTTACTTCCATTCGCTGTACACTGTTTAATTTGTTTCTGACCAGTTCCTCCAGTGCATTCTGAAATTCCGGGTACCCTTTATAGCCAAGAGAAGTTGCAAACCTTACTACAGTTGATTCACTTACCCCAACAGTTTCTCCCATTTTGGCCGCTGTAAGAAAAACAGCTTTGTCATAATTATCAGTGATATATGTGGCCAATAATTTCTGTCCTTTACTCATGGAACTGTATTTGTTATTTATTCTATTTAGCAATTCATTGGTATTTGCCATTACTTTATCTCCAAATTAATATAATAATGTGTGCCTATATAGCAAATAAAGAGCCACCATGGACTCTTTTTTGTACCAAAATCATTATATCAAATTAATTATTTTTTACAATTGCTATTTAAGGTTTGAAGTCTTATTTCTAATAAAAATCCAATAAATATCGGAATCAAATTAAACCATATTGATTTAATTCCGTAATTTTGCACACATAAATAAGCAAATGCGACTCCGATATGAAAGCCCATCAGACTTCCAATAAAGAATTTCGCTTTGTGTAAATGCTTTTTATCTCTATCACAGATATATTCTCCAATGGATAATGAAACCTGCCTTAGATTATTTGTAGAAAAAATTGTCGAACTGACATATCCATAATGTCCAGCAAAAGCATTCCACTGAAAAGCCATTGCAAAAAATATTGGATATAAGGCAATAATCGGATTAGCAGTTTCTGGTATAAACGAAAGAATACATACTGCCATTGCATCTATTATTAGAGCAATGTACTTTATATTTAATTTTGTTTTGTTTTTAATAATTGTGAATAGTATTACACTTGCAACATAAATTAAAGAAGCAATTACTCTTATTAAGAATTCTTTTATATTGCCTCCAAAAATTGCGATTAAAACGAATACAAGGTTAGCAGTCTGAGCATTACCAAAGAAATCGGCTCTGAGGAGTATCGCATAACACCCCATAAAACCACCAACTACAGCCATGTTGTGATGTAGAAGAACCGAAAATGTATCTATAGATTTAGAAATTGATTTTGACATTACCCTCTCTGTTGAAATACTGTTTATCTGAATCGTATCCATTCTCTAACCTCCTTAACCTCACAATTGATGATTTTACCACATTTTTTTATTAAATCAAGAAAAACCGCGATGCAATTATGCACCGCGGTAATTTTTTGTTTAAACAGGGTATGCTTTATTTTCTGTATCTGCAACCTTTGCATCAACACCTGTCTGCTGAGCTTCTCTATATTTAAAGAATTCTGTAGCTACCTGTGGGAACAATGCATATGAGAGAACATCCTCATCCTGCTGTTTCCACTGCTTCATCTCAGCCTCAATCTTATCAAGCTCTGGCTCTAATAAATCAGCCGGACGACATGTGATAGCATTCTTAGCATCATCGCCTAACACCTTCTCAACAACCTCTGGGTTGAATGGTTTAACTGTCTGACCATATTTTCCAAGAAGAATATCCTTAGTCTCTTTTGTAGCAACCTTGTATCTCTCTCCCATAAGGACATTAAATACAGCCTGTGTTCCTACAATCTGTGATGAAGGTGTAACAAGTGGTGGCTCACCAAGATCTTTTCGAACTCTTGGAACCTCTGCAAGTACTTCTTCATACTTATCTTCTTTTCCCTGCTCCTTGAGCTGAGAAATAAGGTTTGAGAGCATTCCTCCTGGAACCTGGTAACGAAGTGTATTGATATTAACACCTAATACCTTTGGATTCAGAAGTCCACTTGCCAAAGCTTCCTCTCTCATTGGACGGAAGTAATCAGCAATCTCTGCAAGAAGATTCTGATCTAAGCCTGTATCAAACTCTGTTCCCTTGAATGCTTCTACCATTACCTCTGTAGCTGGCTGACTTGTTCCAAGAGCAAATGGAGACATAGCTGTATCAATAATATCAACACCAGCTTCAACAGCCTTCATATATGTCATTGAAGCAACACCAGATGTGTAGTGTGTATGAAGCTCGATAGGAAGCTTTGTAGAATCCTTAAGCGCCTGTACAAGCTCTGTTGCAGCCTTTGGAACCAAAAGTCCGGCCATATCCTTGATACATAATGAATCTGCTCCCATGTCTTCAACACGTTTTGCCATATCCATCCAGTATTCAAGTGTGTAAGCATCTCCCAATGTATATGAAAGTGCTACCTGAGCATGTCCTTTTTCTTTGTTACATGCAGTAACTGCTGTCTGAAGATTTCTAATATCATTGAGACAGTCAAAAATTCTGATGATATCAATTCCGTTTGCAATAGATTTCTGTACGAAGTACTCTACCACATCATCGGCATATGGACGATATCCAAGGATATTCTGTCCACGGAAAAGCATCTGTAATTTTGTATTTTTAAATCCATCTCTTAATTTTCTAAGTCGATCCCATGGATCTTCCTTTAAGAATCTAAGTGAAGCGTCAAATGTAGCGCCTCCCCAACACTCTACAGCATTGAATCCAACCTTATCCATCTTCTCGATAATTGGAAGCATCTGCTCTGTTGTCATTCGAGTGGCAATGAGTGATTGATGCGCATCACGAAGGATGGTTTCTGTAATCTTAACTCCCATTTTTCTATTCCTTTCGAACTTATATTTTCCTAATAAAGTAGTTTTACTTAGTAACCTGGTTAATCATTAAATTCCGAATATAGCCATAAAGCATCCGGCAGCTACTGCTGTTCCGATTACACCAGCAACGTTAGGTCCCATAGCATGCATGAGAAGGAAGTTTGTAGGATCTTCCTCTGCACCTACCTTCTGAGATACACGAGCTGCCATTGGTACAGCTGATACTCCGGCTGAACCAATAAGTGGGTTGATTTTGCCCTTTGTAATGAGACATAACAGCTTTCCGAAAAGCACTCCGGCTGCAGTACCAACCATGAATGCAACAAGACCGAGAACGACAATCTTGATTGTGCTCCAGTTAAGGAATGACTCTGCGCTTGTTGTAGCACCTACTGATGTTCCAAGTAAGATTACTACAATGTACATAAGAGCATTACTTGCTGTATCCTGAAGCTGACGAACAACGCCTGACTCACGGAAAAGATTACCTAACATAAGCATACCAACAAGTGGTGCTGTAGTTGGAAGTAATGTACAAACTACGATTGTAACTACGATTGGAAAAAGAATTCTCTCAAGCTTACTTACTGGACGTAAGTTCTGCATCTTAATCTGACGTTCCTTTTTAGTTGTTAACGCTTTCATAATTGGTGGCTGAATAATAGGTACTAATGCCATGTATGAATATGCTGCCACGGCGATTGGTCCCATCAATCCAGTCTGTCCTAATTTTCCTGCAAGGAAAATAGAAGTTGGTCCATCTGCTCCACCGATAATTGATACAGCAGCTGCGGCTTTATCGTTAAATCCAAGCAAAATTGCAAGGAAATAAGCCGAGAAAATACCAAACTGTGCTGCCGCTCCAAGTAAGAAGCTGATTGGGTTAGCAATCAATGGTCCAAAGTCTGTCATCGCACCTACACCAAGGAAAATAAGTGAAGGTAAAATTGACCACTCATCTAATGTATAAAAATAATAAAGTAAACCACCTACACCATTGCTAGTATGCTCTGGGCTTGCAATAATATCTGGATAGATATTTACAAGTAACATACCAAAAGCAATAGGTACAAGCAACAATGGCTCAAAGCCTTTTTTTATTGCAAGCCATAAGAAAAAGCATGCAACGGCAATCATTAAATAGTTTCCGACTGTCAAATTAAAGAAGGCTGTCTGATGTAGGAGGTTAGATAATGTTTCACCTACGTAACTCACTATAGTAATCCTCCTAAATTAGTTTAATGTTGCAAGTAAAGCACCTGACTCAACCTGATCTCCAACAGCTACATCAATACTAGCTACTGTTCCATCCTGAGGAGCAACTACAGGTGTTTCCATTTTCATAATTTCAAGAACGAGTAATGTATCACCCTTCTTTACTGAATCGCCAACCTTAGCATCAATCTTGAATACTTTTCCAGCAGCTCCGGCTTCTACTTTAACACTTCCTGCTCCTGCTGATGCTGGCTTTGCAGCTGGTGCTGCAACTGGTGTAGCAACTCTCTTTGGTGCTGATGTAGAAGCAGATGTGCTTCCTGTCTCCTCTACTGTAACGTCATATACGTTTCCGTTAACTGTAATTGTATAATTTTTCATTTTTATGTCCTCCTGATTATCTTCTATTGATTGAACGAACTACAAAATCGCTTGTAGAAGTTCCTTCGCTAGCAGCAATTGCAGCTGCAATAACTGCAACTAGCTCTGTGTCGTCAGTTAAATTATCCTGTACCTCTGTTTCTGTATTTTGAGAAACAACTTCTTCAACCTTTGCTGTTGAATTTTTTGCTTTATTCTTTTCGTTCTTCTTATTCTCCAAGTAAGGGAAAATCTTAAAGCAACTAATTATAAGTGAAATCAGAATTAATACTACGAATACAATACTCATTGAGATAACAGTGTTAAGTCCTGCCTTAGACATTTTCTCTCCAAGTGAGTATACAGGAGTAACTGTAACACCTGTAACATCCATAGAATAATAATCATATACTAACTGGAAATCTACATCTCTCTCACCAAAAGTAAGTGTTATATCAGTTGTAAGTGTTTCACCTGATTTTGTAACTACAAAAGAACTTGTATCAAATGTATTTGGATCAAAATTATCAGTATTAAATTGTGTATTATCTCCAAATTCTTTCTCAATTTCGCCCCAAACAGGTACTGCATCAAAAACAGCTGGTGAAATACCATAAGATTCGTACTGCGAAATAACCTCTTCATCAAATACAAAGTCTGCGCCATAATAGTCAGTTAATGTACTTACATAGTAGGCATCAACTACTGTCTGCATTTGGAGATCTGAATAACTTAAACCATTGTAATCAACAGTTGTTGGATCAGTTCCACATGCACCAAGCATAAGAGCTGACATTAAGACGCTTAACAATAACGCAATCTTTTTCTTCATAAGTCTGCCCTTTCTATTTTGTGCCATGCTTCTTTTCTGGCTTATATTCATATTTTGTATATAACATTTCAAATGCAGCTACAAGGTATTTTCTTGTATCAGCAGGGTCGATGACTAAATCAACGTAGCCGTGTGCAGCTGCTGAGGCAACACTTGACTGAAGCTTGTCATACTCGTCCGCCTTAGTGTCAAGCTCTGAAGCATCTGCTTCCGGATACATGATTTTAGCAGCAAGCTTTGGCTCCATCATACCAATTTTTGCATCTGGATATGCATATACAAGATCTGCACCAATTGACTTAGAGTTCATTGCTACATAAGCGCTGCCAAATGCTTTTCCTGTAATGAGGTTAACCTTAGCGACACTAGCACTTGATAAAGCATATGTCATCTTGGCAAGTGCCTTAGCAAGACGCTTCTCTGAGCACATGCAATTCTTGAATCCATTTACATTTGTAAGACTTAATACTGGAATTGAAAATGCATCACAGAACTCTACGAATTCAGCAGCTTTCTCACATCCCTTAGCTGTCAAAGCAAGATCAAACTCTTCTGCTTTCTTGCCCTCTTCATCATATACAACTGAACAGTTTGCAATTGCACCTACAGTCATACCATTTAATCTGATAAATCCTGTAACCATGTTCTTTGCATAAGAAGCTTTTGTCTCAAAAAAATTATGTTCATCAGCAAGCTCTGCAAGAAGGAATCTAGGATCCTCTTTCATCTCAGCCATGCTACTGCATACTCTGTTTAAATCATCCTCACATGAATCTGTGTATGGATCTCCTTCATTATTTGAAGGTAATAATGAAACAAGAGCTCTGATATCAGCAATGATTTCATCCTCAGAACCAAAGCCGTCAATACACCCATTGTTTTCACTCTGGAAAGCAGCACATGCTGTATCACACTTGTCAACTCTGTTTCCTTCAATAGAATCTGGTGAATTTACAAACATTCTGCCCTTTGTTTCTTCAATAAATGCGAAATCACAGAGTGCTGGAACTACAGATAATCCACCACCACAGTTGCCAAACACACCACAAATCTGTGGGATTACACCACTTGCAGCCACTTCCTTGGCATAAATCTGTCCAAATCCATCAAGCGCATCGAAAGATTCCTGAAGACGAATACCGCCACAGTCAATAAATCCAATTACTGGTGCTCCCATCTTCATTGCCATGTCATACACAGAAGCAATCTTCTTTGCATGCATCTCACCAATTGTACCATTAAGTACAGAAGCGTCCTGACTATAGATAAAAACTAAATTTCCATCAATCAGACCATGTCCAATGATAACACCATCAGATGGAGTTTTTGCTGCAGTAAGATTAAAATCTGTACTACGTGCTGTTACGAGAGAACCAATTTCCATAAAGCTGTTCTCATCGACCAACTTAGCAATTCGCTGCATTGCCAAGTTTTGATTGTTACTACTCATTTTATGCCCTCCATATATAAAAAAAATAAAATTTTTCGCTATTATGATAATAAAACATTTTTAAGGGAATTTCAACTTTAATTGTTAAATTTTTCACTATAAATCGCGAAAAAATAACCATGAACATCATGTTATTACAATATCACAATGCTCATGGTATCTGTTTTAAATTAACACATGCTAAATTCCAAGATCAACTTTCATTTCAGCCTCAGCTTCCTGCTTAAACTCCTCTACTTGTACTGGACTTAAAACAGGTAATTCGTCTACAGAATGAACTCCAAAGCTTCTCAGAAACTCTTCTGTCGTTCCAAATAAAAGAGGTCTTCCTGGTGCATCAAGCCTTCCAAGCTCACAGACCAAATTGTATTCTACAAGCTTACTAATTGCATGGTCGCTGGATACGCCTCTGATTTTTTCAACCTCAACTCTTGTTACCGGCTGTTTGTATGCAATAATTGATAAAGTTTCAAGTAAAACATCCGTCAAAACTCTCTTCTTAGGCTGTTTGGCTATCTTAATAAGATACTCATACATCTCTGTTTTGGTGCACATTTGATATGAACCATCCAGCTCCATAATTGTTACACCTCTTGTGGACTGGTTTAATTCATCCTGCATTTCCTGTATAAGCTTTTTTGTCTTATTTTTATCTAATTCTATTGTATTAGCTATTTTTTCAAGTTCAACAGATTCACCCATTGTGAACAGAATTGCTTCTATTATAGCTTTGTACTCTCTATCTTCCATATTATATTTAATCCCCTGAATTATGCCGCAATTTTTGAATCAATTTTAATATCATCAAAAATTTTCTCCTGCGAGATAATTATTTTTCCCATTTTCATAAGTTCTAATATTGCAAGGAAAGTCACAATTATATCTACTTTTGAAGATTGTTCTTCCAAAAGTATTCTAAAACTAAAATGTTTATGAACAGAGGCATACTCTGTCAGCTGACTCATCTTGTCTTCAAGAGAAATTTCTTCCTTTTGTATTTTTCCAAATTTGGATCTGACGGGGTCAATCTTTTCAACCTGTTTTTTCATTATACTCTGGAAAATATCATTTAATTTAGCAAGAGTGACATCCGATACCAACTCGTTTATGTCAACTGGCTCCTGATATGCCAATACTTCATCTGGAATCGTCGGCTCCTTAAACATAGTCTTACAAGCATCCATCTGTCTATCCTTGAGTTCGTATGCCATGCATTTGTACATCTTGTACTCTAACAACTGCTGTACAAGCTCTGCTCTTGGATCCTCAGCTTCCTCTTCCTCCGTCACTTCAACTGGCAAAAGCATTTTGGATTTAATATCAATCAAGGTTGCTGCCATAACGAGGAACTCGCTAAGTACATCCAAATCTCTTCTTTTCATCTCCGCAATATACTCCATATACTGTGCAGTGATGTCTACGATTGGAATATCATAAATATTAACTTTATTCTTATCAATTAGATGCAATAATAAATCAAGTGGTCCCTCGAAGACCTGAAGTTTTACATTTAAATCCATATATTGTTGCCTTTCATAAATCTAATACCCAGATATTGTACCAAGATATTTTGGTAATTTCAAGTCCAATTTACAATATTTAGTGGTCCAATCTATGCCAAAGCCACTAATGCATCAGTATTTAGTATTCCCCAGGAGTATAACATGTTTTCTCTTTTTCTTTCACAGCTATCATATAAAAGCAGTTTTATTTCTTCCGGTCTAAGATTATTATTTTTCTCAAGTGCAAGAGAAATTGCACCGCTTACTATGGGGGTAGACATTGACGTTCCTGTTTTGTACGCATATCGTTCCGGCAAATTTGATATGCTTCTGATATTATATCCTGGTGCCAATACTTCCGGTTTTAAGATACAGCATCTATTCGGTCCCCTGCTTCCGAAGCTTCTATCATCTGATGAACCAACTGTTATTATTTTTCTTGATATTCCTGGAACAGTAATTGTAAAACTGTCCGGGCCATCATTTCCAGCTGCCGCAACAACTACAACACCGCAATCCCATAATTTCTCCACCAAATCTAATATTGTCTTTTGCTCATAAAAACCAGCTCCAGAAGTAAAGCCAATAGAAAAATTTAAAATTCTGATATTTAATTCTTTATATTCCTTCAGAACCCAATTCAAACATTTTATTATATCCTCTGAATTTCCTCTTCCATTTTCATCCAGCACTTTTAGGACAATCAGGGAAGCATTTGGAGCTATTCCAAAACTATCTGCCGCTATTAACCCCACCACATGACTGCCATGTCCATTGTCATCATAGTTTTTTTCTCTATTATTTATAAAGTCCTTAAAATACGTTACATTTTTTTCTATTTCCTTGTGCATGCACACACCCGTATCAAGAATTGCTATTCCAATTCCTTTACCTGACAATCCCATTTTGTACACATTATTTGCATTTACAGATTCTCTTATATTTTCCATTTTTAACTATAATATGCACCCCCACACACTATGTTAATCTACACATTGCGCATTTTTCTTATTTGTGCTAATTCGCCGCCGCTTGGGAACTTTCTTTTGTTGGGTTCCACACTATATAAATGGCACCCCTCCTAAATTTACGATACATATAAAGCTATACATACCCCCTTTTTATTAAATTGGCCGCAAAGCCAAGATTTGCCGATACCACTTCTTGCCTTCTTCGATAGAAGCTGGTTCTTCAAACGTTTGACAATAGCGCCACAGTGTCCGCTCCACTAAGCTACAACATTTCAGGTTCATCCGTGCCTGACTTGGTGCGCGTATGAGAGATAAATGGGGCGCTAAGGGAGTACTTTGTTTGAGAGCCAT
>CAMFPD010000012.1 GCA_945971355.1 uncultured Lachnobacterium sp. | reverse complement strand
CCAACATTACAGAATCTCCAATTAATGTTACATTTGAATACTCTGCTCCCTCCACTGGTTGTACTGTAACACCTGATGTTGCTGTTGAACTGGAATCATCAGTTGTTGTATCTGAATTGGTGTTTGTAGGCGTATCATTTCCTACCTCCTCTGACTCCACTTCTGTCGTCTCGCTTTCAGTTGTTTCTGTATCAATTGATTCTGTATCATCAGCTACTATAAACTCTGTTGAGTTGATATAATCTTTTTCCTCTGTGTCTTTCTCGGTTTCCGTCTCCGCTTTTGCTGAAGTCTTATTCTTTCCGCATCCTGCGAAGCCTGTTAACACAAGGGTCATACATAGTAAAATTCCAAGTATTCTCTTCTTTTTCATATGCTCCTCCTTAACTTTTTCTAGACATTATAATACTTTTGATATCTTGTTTGCAATGGCTAATCCACTCTTTGTGGTTGCAAGACCATCTTCGCCTGTCTCCCTGAGACATGCTGGCATAAGCCTTCCAATCCTTCTCATTGAATCAATAACCTCATCTGGCTCTATTGCACTTTTTATCCCAGACAGCGCTATCCGTGATGACACCACTGCATTTACCGCGCCAGATACATTTCTCTTAATGCAAGGCACCTCCACAAGTCCTGCCACTGGATCACAGGTTAAACCAAGCATATTCTTAAGGGCTAATGCACAGGCATTCACAATAGCTTCATTGTCACCACCCTCCAGATAAGCAATAGCTCCGGCTGCCATAGCACTGGCAGAACCAATCTCCGCCTGACAGCCTCCTTCTGCACCAGCAATGCTGGCACTTGTTGCAATAACTTCGCCTATACCACCGGCAACATACAATGCCTCAACAATTTTTTCTCTGGCAACCTTCTTCTGGTTTAAATATGTCAAAAGAACAGCTGGTATAACTCCACAGGAGCCTGCAGTTGGCATTGCAACTATTCTTTTCATACATGCATTGGATTCACCCATTTTAACAGCCTTCTCCATTACCTCTGCCAAAAAATCTCCCACAAGCTTGCCATTTTCCTGGCGGCACTTCTCAAGTTTTTCTCCGTCTCCACCGGCCAGTCCACTTGCCGACTTAAGTGAAGGAGTATAATCATTATCAGCAGATTCCATGGCATCAAGCATTCCTTCCATTGTTGCAAAGGATTCTTCTCTGCTAACATTTCTCTCCTTCATATCATCACGAAGCACAACCTCCCAAAATAATATGTTTTCTTCCTGTGAAATATCTGTAATTTCCTTTAATCTCGCAAAGCTCATACTCGTTCCTCTAATTTATATAAATAAAAATCCATATTCTAAAATTTATGTCCACTAATGCAGTAACCGAATCCCTTCACAGCCGCCTATAGCAAACTATAATAAGTAACCTTCTCAATTCCTTCCAGGTGATTAAGCCACTCTATCGACTCCTTTGGAACCTCCTGATCACACTCTATTACCATAACCGCATTGCCGCCTCTTTTCGCCCTATACAACTGCATAGTCGCAATATTTACCGACTTATGGGCTAACATACTCGTAACCTCTGCCACATGTCCTGGCTGATCCAGATTATGCACTATAAGTGTAGGATACTCCCCAGAAAAATTTGCATCAAGTCCATCAATTTTTGCAATATTAATAAGTGAACCTCCGATAGATTCCCCTACAATTGTAAGCTTTCTGCCCTCAGCTCCCACAAGCTCCAATTCTGCTGAATTCGGATGACCGTCCTCCAAATCGGCTCGTCCAAAGCTAACCTGCATTCCTTCAGCCTTTGCAATTTCCATACTTTTTGGAATCCGCACATCATCTGTTTTCATACCAAGTAAACCGGCAACAATTGCAAAATGAGTTCCATGACCTCTTCCAGTTGCCAGAAAAGAACCATACAGATTGATTTTTGCACTGACAATCGGCTCACCAATAAGCTTTCTTGCCACATATCCTATTTTTACTGCTCCCGCTGTGTGGGAGCTGGACGGTCCGACCATAACAGGTCCCATAATGTCAAATAAATTCATACACTTTTCCTCGTAGTCCTTATTATCTCAAAAAGGGCAATCCTTTCTCAGATTGCCCTTAAATTTTCACTCAAGCATCCCCCTTCTCACGGATATTCTTAAGCTTAGTATTTAAATCATTTATCTCCTTCTTTTCAAGTAAATCACTTATGACGGTAGTAAGAATCATAAAAACCGAAACCGATATAAATGCAGCAATATAGACAGCTTTACTGATTACTTCTCCAAATAAAATTTTCATGGTATACATTGTACCCACTTCTATCATAATCCATTCAATAAATCTCTGAAGTACAATCTGCCATACTTTTAAATCATCTTTAAAATAGAGTACAAGACATGGAAGCATATAAAAGAGTCCAAGAATCGCAGGTATAAAGAAATAAGACAAGCTCACCTTTATATCCCTCGCAAATATTGTTCCTATAATTCCAATCGACAGTGTAGTCTCAGCCTGCACCAAAATATAATCAGACAAAAACTTTTTCCATCCGTTCTCCATAATTACTTATACTCCTACGCACTCTTGATATAGCCAATAATATTTTTGGAATAGGCTCTGGAGATCATTATTTCCTCTCCATTTACCATGGTGGCCATCATTCGTCCATTTAAAGCAGATCTCAAGCTATCAATTTTTCTAATATTGACCAGCATGGATTTTGAAGCCCTCAAAATACCATTATTCTTAACCTGCTCTTCTGCCTGGTACAATCGCATTTTAACCTCGTAGACAGCATCATCTGTGTATGCAAACACAAGCTCACCAACTGCCTCGAAGTACAATATATCATCCACCTTGATATTGCACAAAGCCTTTTCCTGGTTATATCCAGAAATATACTCCTTTTTCCCTTTTATAAAGCCAACAATCTCCTCAAGCTCGTCATTCCATTTTCTGTACTCAAATGTAATAACAGTCTCATTAACATCATTACTCTGTCTTTTTATCAAACGCATAATCTAAACATCCCAAAATTAAGTCACATATTTATTGTCAACAGAAATATGATAACTCTTTTCTATGCGTATTTCCACTAATTTATGTATTCTTAAAGATTCTTAAAGATTTGTTCGCCCTTTTTCATAATCCATATGTACAAAGCCAATGCAATAAGTGCAGAGACTCCAACTGCCAAAAGCATAAATGAAACACCACCATACGGCCATTTTGTCAAAAAGAAAAGTACTGGCCAGATTATTCCGTATGCCCATCCGCCAAACAAAGTTACAAATACACTAAGACTTTGCTTTATAGGACTGATTTCATTTGTCCATGACAAATTTGGGAATAACAATGCCATTGTCAGTCCAAAGCATGCAAACAGAACAGATAAAATCATTGGTGTAAGGATTAGAATCAAGCTCTCAGCAATAGTTCCATTCCATACAATTACAATACATACTGCTGCAAATGTAACTGGAATAGCTGTGACTGCCAACTGAACCATAAGCTTGGCCTGAAGGAACATTCTTGTTGGTACAGGTAGAACCTGGGTAAGCCATATATTTTTTCCTTCCAGAGAAACTGAAGGTGCCGTAGAATCATTCATAGCAGCGGCAAAAATCATAGCCGTACATAGTAAAACATATGCCCCTCCATTTATTCCATCAGTCATCATATTAAGCATATTCAACACACTATCTGCTTTCACTATGATTCCTATTCCTATAACCGGTAAAAACACAACACCTAGTCCACAGTTAAGCATATAATTTGGACTTGAAGTGAATCGACTCATTTCTTTTCCAAAAACCGCACCAAACAGACCCTTAGTTTTCAGATGCTTTTTCTGATATTTTGTCTTTGTAACATTTCCTGATGATGTGGCAATCTTAATAAAGCTGCTGGACAAAATGTAATAGGTCAGAGCTAACAAAACAGCAGTAACACCAATTGACTCAAGGATAGCCAGGACATCTCCCTCACCCATCCTGCCCATGGCATACATAATATATGCAGAACCTTTAATTTTCTCACCGTATACAACAGCGTTCTGAATTATATCCGAGATAATCTGCTGAGCTTTAAAATATACAACATAATACAGCACAATAAATAAAATAGACACAAGTACCGTCACAAAGCTTTTATTCTTGAGCTTAAGACTTATTCTTGCCACTGCCCATCCCAAGATGCATGACAGAGTAAGTACAATAAGTGAAATAAAAATTATGTAAATAATACCACCTATCACAGATAAAGCTGTGATACCTGCATTTATCCAATAAATAATGACTGCTGGTACACTTACAACCGCAGAATACATAAGTCCCATCAGATATACGCTGGCTAATCTGGATACAAGAATACTTCTTATTGGAATAGGCATTGATAGAAGTAAATCATTATCCTTTGACAAATAGAGACCAGTATAGGTGCTAAATACACTACCAAAGCAGCCAAGTGCCACAGCAATAAGAGCTAACATGCTGTAATAAAGCCATCCCATATTCACAACGAGGAGTGGTGCACACAAGGAAAAACATAAGTACCCAAACATTCCCCCTAAAATACCTACCATTAGGACAGCATACATAACAAAAAACATTACTGTAGCAGGTACTGATCTCTTTTTATTCTTTTTCGCATCGTAAAAGTATGACTTAAAAATTTCAGCCATCTGCTTTTTAACTAATGTTTTAATCATCTATCTTCACCTCTTTATCAACATCAACAAGCTCAAGGAATACTTCTTCCAATGAGTCATCTCCTTTAACCTCGTCCATAGTTCCACACTTGATAATCTTACCGCTCTTAATGATTGCAATCTTGTCACAAAGCTTCTCTGCAACCTCAAGCACATGTGTAGAGAAGAAAATAGCTCCACCATCATCGCACATCTCTCTCATCATTCCTTTTAAGATATGCGCTGCCTTTGGATCAAGACCTACAAATGGCTCATCCATAATAATGAGCTTTGGATTGTGAATCCATGCTGATATTATTGCAAGCTTCTGCTTCATTCCATGGGAATATGCTGCTATAGGCTGTGCCAGATCACTTGTCAGTTCAAACATATCAGCATATTTATGTATTCTCTCATATCTGTCCTTCTCGCTGACTCCATATACATCAGCAATAAAGTTCAAATATTTGATTCCTGTCATAAAGTCATATAAATCAGGATTATCCGGAATATACGCAATCTCCTTCTTGCACTCAATAGGTTTATCCTTTATTGACATTCCATCAATGAGTATTTCTCCTTCATCAAACTGCAAAATTCCCACAACTGATTTCAAAGTAGTTGTTTTTCCTGCTCCATTGTGTCCAATAAATCCATATACCTCACCTGGTGCGATATGAATTGTGACATTATCTACTGCCTTTTTACTTCCAAAACTTTTGTAAAGATTATTTATAGTTAGCATTCTCACTACCTCCCATTTTTATATTACAATCCTACAATAATGCATTTCATGTGTCCACTTGTTTCAGATAAGATGCAATATATCTTATGCAAGTTGCACCCCTGCACTTTTCCCGCCGGGCTCCTTTAGGCATCCCACACTGCCTGTTTCATATTTTCCACCCTTCGTTACTTATAATACACATAAAGCCGTATATGCACTCCTCAGAAAGCTTAGAATAAAGCCATAGCTTTGCCAGATACCATTCTTTTGCCTTCAGGGAAGGTGTACTTCAATTGCAAGACAACACCGCCAGATTGTACTCCCCACGCGAACAACCAGCTGACCATTCTAGTCGGTCTAGGAGCCCTACTCAGGAAGTAGATATTAGGGGCGCTTCCGAACAACTCGAGCGCTTTTTTCGGATAAAAAAGAGTAAAAAGCGCTCTCAAACAAAGTTCTCCCTGCGCCCCACTTTTCCTTCGCACGGGCTCCAAGGCCGACACGAATGGCCCCTGAATTGTTGTCCGCGTGGGGAGTACAATCTGGCGGTGTTGTCTTGCTTTTGAAGAACCAGCTTCAATCGAAGAAGGCAAAAGATGGTATCGGCAAATCTTGGCTTTATGGCCAGTTTTCTGAGGAGTGCATATACGACGTTATGTGTTATGAAATGTATAGTAGGGTGGAAAATATGAAGCTGGCAGTGTGGGATGCCGAAAAAAGCCTTAAAAAAAGGACCCCAACCATTGAAGATGATTGAAGTCCTTAGATTATTAATATGACTAACCTTTAACACCACCCAGGGTTACGCCTGCGATTATATATTTTGAAAGAAGAAGGTATACGATAATGATTGGCACGATGGCAACGGCAATCATCATGTATATTTTACCCATATCAAATGTCATGTAGTCTGCTCCTCTAAGTGCTGCTATAAGAATCGGTACTGTCATCTTGTTCTTCGACTGAATTACAAGAGCTGGTACAAAGTAGTTGTTCCATGATCCTACGAATGTGAATATTGCCTGAACAGCTATTGCTGGCTTCATAATTGGCAACACAATTCTATTGAAGGTAAAGAACTCACCTGAACCATCAATTCTAGCCGCTTCAACAAGTGAAAGTGGGAGAGACGACTCTAAGTAGCTGTACATAAAGTAGAAAACTGCTGGTGAAGCAATTGATGGGAGAATAAGTGGGAGTAATGAATCATATAATCCCATTTTTGTAATAAGTCTTAAAAATCCCATTGCTGTAACCTGCGTAGGCATTACAAGGATAGCCATAATAAACGTAAATGCCACTTTTTTGATCTTGAAATCATATGCATATAAACCATATGCTGTAAGTGCTGAGAAGTATGTACAGATTGCTGCACATGAACCAGACACTACTAAACTGTTCAAAATACCCCTGAACATTGGGAATGTTCCGTCATTTGCCACACTATCAAGATTTGTCAGGAAATCTTTTCCCGGAAGGAAGGAGAATCCCTTCTGCAAATCAGCATGTGAATGTGTACAGTTTACAACGAGAACATAAAAGAAAAACAAACACATAAATGCTAATAATATTAAAACCAGATGAACAAATATAGACATCAGGCGATTTTTAGTTTTAGATTTCATTATTTAGCCCTCCTGTTTTTTCTCTGCTCTTTTTTTCTGGCTTTTGCTGCAGCCTTTGAACCATCTGGATCATCATCATTTGTCATCTTATAAACAATAGCACAAAGAATACCACTTATGATGAACAGGTATACTGAAAGTGCTCCACCCATACCATAGTTCTTGCTCTTAAGATGGTTGTTAAGGAACATGATAAGAGTCATTGATGTACGGTCTGGACTTCCTTTTCCATTGGTGAGAATCTGAGGTACATCGAACATCTGAAGTCCACCAATGATTGATGTAATGAGTGTGTATGCCAAAATTGGTCTAATCTGTGGAAGTGTAACATAGAAGAATCTCTGTATTCTGTTACATCCATCAATGTCAGAGGCCTCAAAGACCTCGACACTGATTCCCATTACTGCTGCCATCAGCATAATTGTTGTATTACCAAACCACATAAGGAAATTCATAAATCCTATAAGTGATCTAACTCCAAATACGGAACCTGTAAAATCAATTGCTTTATCAATCACACCAAGTGAAAGAAGAATTGAGTTGATTGGTCCGCCTGTTGAAAACATAGTAAAGAACAGAAGCGCAAATGCAGACGCCATAATCAGGTTTGGAAGATAGATAACTACCTTGAAAAACTGAAGTCCTTTGATTTTAAGCCTTGCATCTGTAAACCATGCTGCAAGCACAAGAGCAATCACAATCTGTGGTACGAATCCGATTATCCACAAAATAAGTGTGTTCGCTCCGTACAATACCATATCTGATTTAATCAGCTCTATGTAGTTTGTCAGTCCAATAAAGTTAGGTCCAACTTCTTTAATTCCTGAACGATAATACTCAAAAAAGCTGTACTTTATAGTATCCACCAGTGGGATACATGAAAATATGAAAAATGATACGAAAAATGGTAGAATAAATATGTAACCCCATTTTGCATAGCTTATGTTTTTACGCTTCTTCTTCATAACCATATCTTTCCTTTGCTAATTATTCTGGCCAAACAACCTCTGTGATATCTGGATAACGCTCCATGATAGCTGTCTCGAAGTTAGCCTTAGCCTTGTCGAAATCTACTTCTCCCTGGAAGTAATCTGAGAATGAGTTCTGGATAAGCTCTACACAACCCTGATCATATGCAGAAAGTGGTGCAATCTTGATTCCCTCAGCAACTGGTGCGAAGTATGCGAATGGATTCTGTGTTCCAAGCATATCTGACTCGAATGTATCTCTCTGAGCAAGCTCAGCCATTGCAGACTTGTCGTTTGTGAAGTCTGATGTTGTCTCTGAAATCTTCTTAAGGTTATCTTCGTTAGCTGTTAACTGAAGGATGATATCCTTAGCATGTGCAATGTTGTCTGTTCCTGTAGCAGCGTGAACATAAGATCCACCCCAGTTATACTCTAATGGTGGGTTTGTTACAGCCCAAGCTCCGTTCTCTCCATCCCAGTTTGGCTTCATTGTGAAGTCGATTCCCCATGCTGGGAATAAGAAAGCAAATACCTTAGACTCTGATCCCATTGCTTTGTTCCAATCATCGTTCCACTGTCCCTTTACAGTTGGATCAAAGTATCCAGCATCTTTCCACTCTTTTGAATCGTTGATCCAGTTCATAATCTGCTGATCAACTGTTACAGTTGTAGAACCTGCCTCAACCCATGACTGGCTGATGCTGTTTCCATAGAGACGGAATGTATCAGCGTATGAAGCAAATGTGTAGTATCCAGCAGCCTTTAACTCTTCTGCTGACTCTTTTGCTGTTGCCCAATCCTTGAACTTAGCCTCGATCTCTACTGGATCATCTGTTCCGAATGCATCAATAGCGATGTCACGACGGTAAGCAAGTACACCTGGACATGCCTGCCATGTAGATCCTCTCTGAACTCCGTCAGAATCTGAAGCTGTTGTCTTTGTGAAATCGTACTGATCAGCTAAATCCTTGTCTACATCAATTCCAAGGTCTGCAAGTGGCATAGCTACATCAGCATCTTTGTCTGTATACTTGAATACGTAATCTGTCTCTGATAAGAAGATATCTACCTTATCATCAGCAGCTGCATCAGCCTGATTTAAAAGTGCCTGATCAAGCTTATCCTGGTATACACCATCCTGGTTAGGATTTACGATCCAATGAATCTCGCATCCGTCTGTTAAATATGTAATTGTACCATCATCAGATGTGCTCTCTACCTTATCGTAAACAGCCTCCACACGTGTACGGAACTCATCATTCCAACAATAAATGTTGATGATTTTTCCTTCATCCCCTGCATCAACAGCAGCACCTGCTGACTCTGTTCCGTTTGCCCCAGTTGTTCCTGCCTCTTTTCCACATCCTGCGAACATTGTTGCTGCAGTTGTAGCGACAAGTAACATAGAAATTACTTTCTTTTTCATTACAAATCCTCCTTTTGTTACGGTTTGTAAACCGTTGTTCATTTGACATGATTAATATACCAAAATAAACCACCAGGATATATTAATATAATACCTAAAATATCAAATTCGTGTCATAGCTTTACAATATTATTTTTTTACTGTAAAATCATTTTAACCACTACAAATATTGACTTTAACGTAATTTAAGGAGGATGCCATGGCAAATCCAAAGGATTGGGTAAATGACGAATTACAAAATAGTGAACTTGAGGTGAAGCATAGATCTTCTGACGTGGAATACTCTTTCTATACCAATGTAAAAACAGGTAACATGGAAGCTGTAATCAAAAACTGTGAGGAAGATGCCTTTATTCACCTCGAAGGAACCGGAACCCTGTCTCACAACCCACTAACAAACATCAAATATCATTTCGTTGTCACTGCGGCAATGCTCACTCGTTACTGTATAGAGGGTGGACTTGAGCCAGAGCAGGCCTACAGACTGAGTGATTTCTATATTTTAAAAATGGATACCTGCCAAACAATTCGTCAGGTTGCAGATTTGCACCATGATATGGCAAAGGACTTCACTGGCAAAATGGTTTTGAATAAAAAGAGTTCTATTATTTCAAAACCTGTTATGCAGTGCGTCGATTACATATACAGCAATATAAAGGATAGAATCACCGTTCAGGATCTTGCAGACCACACAGGGCTATCAACTAACTATCTATCCCGTGTTTTCAAGCAAAATCTCGGTATATCCATAAGTGACTATATCCGTGAAAAGAAAATAGAGAAGGCAACCCACCTTCTCAAATACTCCGACGAATCCATTGTAGATATTGCAAACTATTTGTCATTTTCTTCACAAAGTCATTTTATTCAGACTTTCCAAGAGTATACAGGTCTTACTCCCAAAAAATATCGGGATCGCTTCTACAAATCAATGTGGTAAAATGATATTCAATGTCAAAAATAGAGGGGAAATTTTCCCCTCTAAAAAATACTTATTTCTAACTGATAACCACCTCAATAATATGACGTGCATTCGTTGAAAGCTTATTAAGGTTTTCCTTCGAAATGCGTACTGATGTTCCATCAAAAATCTCAAGCTCAGTATTGTCACATTTAGCCATAACAAGTGGCTTTTCCCCTGACATAAGTTTCTTGGAATTGTAAAAATAAATATCAAATCCCTTACCTGCAAAGTTTAGCGATAACGAAGCAACTCCGTTCTGGCTGAACTGTTCTGGCATAAGTGCTGGTCTGATTACTAAATCTCCGCAATCTCCCTTCACACCAAATACTTCATTAATCATTGTGAGCATATACCAGCTGGCCGCTCCTGTGAGATAAGAATACAATCCCCTTCCTGCATTGTCGAAATACTCTGGAACACCAGGATACATCTTGCTGTTATCAAAGTTCTTAGCAGCATCAAGAAGAGTTTTTAATACCTTATAACCTTCCTTTACAAACCCCTGCTTGTATAATGCATTTCCATACATTACTGTCATGTGAGAGAATACAGCTCCATTTTCTTTCTCGCCATAAGCAAATCCAAACATTCTTCCAAGGTTGAATTTCGCCTCATGAAAATCAGTATTCAATCTATATCCACCAGCAGCTTTATCGTACAAATAAGCATCAGCACTCTTGCATATAGAAGCAATCTGCTCTTTCTCTGCAGTTCCTGACATAATTGAGAACACCTGGCTTGTAAGCATCATCTTAACATACTCACCATCAGCTGACTCTACTCTGTTTTTATCATTATCATAGTAGCCATTGAACCAGCCCTGTCCATCCTTGTCCTGAATCCACTCATTCTTTCTGATATTTTCCATCATCCATGCAGCCTTTTGCTCAAGGTTTTCACAGATATCATCAATCTCAACAATAACTGTCTTTCCAGAAACATTGTGCTCGCAAGACTCTGTATACCTGTCAAGAAGCTCTCTCTTCTTAGATACACTGTCATATAAATCATTACCAGAGGATAAGAGAAGTTTCATTTCCTCAAGAACTTCAACTCTTGTAAATCCACATTTCTCCTTCATAGTACGAAGCATTGCTGCAATGTCCATAAAGTTTCCTGCATAGGCACTTGTGAAAGCTACACTCTCACCATTTTCTGCTGCCATATCAAGAGCATCATTCCAATCAGCTCCACGAAGTCTCATATGGTTGTGAGCTCCTACATCATAGAATGCACACAGATTCTGTAAGAGAATATGCTCAATTATGCTTCCATGATAAATCTCATTATCAACTGTCTTCTGCCAATTTCCCTGAGAGATATTCCACTCATTGTCGTGGGCTGTTCCTCTCCTAGACTTCAAATCCTTGAAATATGTAACTTTTTCAAAAAGCACATCCATATCACCTGTCTGGTCAATATAAAGCTTTGTAGTTATAAATGGCCAGAAAGCATGATCCATCCAAACTCTTGTAATATTATTTCTGTCAGCGATGAACTCACCCTGGTTACTTCCAATGATAGTAGCATTTGTTCCGTCAATTCGTACTCCGCTGTAATTTGAAACTATCATTTTTCTAACCATATCAGGCTCAAGGATAAGAAGTGCAAGACAATCCTGCCACAAATCTCTCCATCCTCTTCCGCCTCTTCCATAATCATGGTGTGGAAGGAATGAGCATCCGTAAATTCTTCTTAATATCGGCTGGAAGCAAATCCATTTCATATAGTTATCTGTACTGTCATCTCCTGTGGAGAATGCTACATTAACTTTCTTCTTCCAGTAATCCTTGATGCTATTAAGAGCATCTGAAGCTTTTTTCACATCACCATACTTCTCATTGATTTCAGCAATTTTATCTTTATTATCAACAACACCTGCAAGAATTACAAAGCTTACTGTGTCCCCCTTATTCAGGGTAACCTTGTCAAATTTGAATGCTCCAACCGTTTCCTTACCGTCAACTGTATATCCTAGCTTCTGTCCTTCTTTGTTAGTTCTGACAGCTTCAGGATTAAAGAAGGAACCGCCTTCGCCAATGAACTCCTCAACTGCTGGATAATACTCCGTTGGAAGCTTGCCGTTAGAATCCGCTCCATATACAAAATATGAAGTACTGTTCTTCTGATGTCCTCTCTCGTCAAATGAGAGTACCGGAGTGACAATAATACCCTCCTCCGTAACCTCTGTTCTGTGGAGAAGAGATGTTACATGTCTGTGATCTCTGATATTATCAGCACTTCTTCCGTAAACAGGGTACGCTCCAAATGGTGTGAACTCAATGCTTTCATCAGACTTATTTGTAATCTCAACGATTGATACCTCAGCATCTCCCTCTATAGTTACATATGAAGTTACTACAGACTGAATTCCATACTTCTTAGAATTTCTTGTAAGCTTCTGCCACATAAAGCCTGCTTCAAGCTCACTCTCATCCTGAGACTCTGTGAACTTATCCGCCTCCTGTGAAGCAGACGCTCCTGTTACTGACCATGTGCGTCCATCCTCAAATCTGCACCAGAAGTTTCTTGTACTTTTGTTATTGTGCAAATTTTCAATACTTACAGGCTCGAGCAGAAAGTAATTCTGCTCAAGCTTGCTATCTCCACCAAGATTAGGTGTTACACTTGATTTGAGTCCTTTTTCTCCAGCTATTGGGAAATACAATCCACTGTAGTTTTCTGGGTTCTCAATTTTAAAGGTTCCATCTTTATCTACGAATTTAATCTGACTCATATTATTCTCCTGTTATGACATATACATTTCGATTTCTGTCTGCTCTGTCATTATCTCTTCTGGCACATAATTGCCCTCAATTTCCTTACCATTTACAACAAGTTTTACACATCCGCTCTCAGCATGTCCTGGGTTCTTTACTACTATATGGAGATTCTTACCTCTGAACACTTTGCTGATTTCAAATTCATCCCAATCCTTTGGTACAGATGGAGCAATTCTAAGTCCACCCAAGTTTGGTCTCATACCGAGAATACCCTCTACGCATCCTACCATCACAGTAGATGCAGTTCCTGTTAACCAATGTACATGTGAACGTCCAAAGTGTGGACTTGCCTTACCTTCTGTAAACTGTCCATAACAGTATGGCTCTAAGTGACGAATTTCCGCTCTGTCATTCTGAGCTGCTGGTGCGTTTTCAATAAAGTACTGGAACGCTCTCTCTCCATGTCCCTTTAATGCCTCAGCAAGAATAATCCATCCCTGTGACTGTGAGAAAATTCCCGCATTCTCTTTTGTTCCTGCATTGTAGATTACTGCAAGTGCTCCATCAAATGCATGTGCATGATATGGTGGATCCATAAGAATTGCACCATACTCTGTATTTAAGATACTATTTACATTGTCAAGAGCCATATTTGCCTGCTCATCTGTTGCTAAACCACTGATTACAGCCCAGCTCTGTGGATTAAGCCACATACTAGCCTCTGGGTCATCACGTTTTCCGATAACCTCTCCATCTTCTGTAAAGCCTCTGATAAATCTGTCTTCGTTCCAGCAAAGCTCCTGAATTTTCTTGCCAAGCTCTTCCTGCTTCTCATTGATAAACTGGATGTACTCTGTATCTTTCTTGTACTCTGCAAATTCACGGATAATTGTCATTGCATAGTAATACTGAAATGCTACAAATGAAGACTCTCCGTTTGCTCCCAATCTTAAGCAATCATTCCAATCTGCATATAAGCCTGCTGGAAGACCATGATCACCGAGATGATTCATTGAGAACGAAATAGCTCTCTTCAAATGGTCATATACAGTTCCCTCATCCTTGTTTGCATAAGGAATAACCTCATCGATAAATTCCATGTTTCCAGACTCTGAAATGTACTTGTATACTGTTGGGAATAACCATAAAGCATCATCTGCTCTGTATGCTGGATGTCCTGTCTCCTGTACATAAGAAGCATCATCCGGAGTATCCTCATGTCCAGGATTGTGTGTGAACTTAACCAGTGGGAGTCCGCCACCATTATCTACCTGTGCTGAGAGCATGAATCTTATTTTCTCTACAGCCATCTCTGGTGCAAGGTGAATAACACCCTGAATATCCTGAACTGTATCTCTGTATCCATATCCATTTCTAAGACCGCAGTATGTAAATGATGCAGCACGTGACCAAATGAATGTCATGAAGCAGTTATATGCATTCCATGTATTAATCATTGTGTCAAATTCTTCACACTTTGTTTTAACCTGGAAATTTCCAAGTTTACCGTGCCAGTAAGAAATAAGTTCATCTAATTCTGCAGCACATGCAGCCTCAACATCTGCATATTTATTAACAATCTCAGCCGCCTCATCATCCTCTTTCATTCCAAGTACGAAAGCGATTTCCTTAGACTCTCCTGGTGCAAGCTTAATAACTGTTGTAAGTGCTCCACAGCTGTTCTCATTGTAGTTTCCTGTGTTAGAAAGACATCCTGATGCAACACCCTGTGGATTATTATATCCATTGTAATTTCCTAAGAATTCTTCCTTGCTTCCACACCATGAAGCGACTTCTGATCCAGCAAGTCCGATAAATCTGCTTATTACAATCTTGTCATCAACATCCTTGCCCTCCTCAATGCTGTCAAGGTTTCCGTGTATCATCTGTCTTACACGGTCTCCTCTGAATACTGTTCTTGTAATAAACTGTGAATACTGAAGGTTAACCTGATCCTGTTCGTAATTGCTATTGTTTGTAAACTCAGCATATCCTGTTACATTAAGCTCTCTCTCCTCATCAGAGTTGTTAGTCAGCTTAAGGTTCCACACCTCGTAAGACTGGTTAAGTGGCACATAATATCTTACCTCTGAGCTGATTTGGCTATACTCAGCCATCATTTTTGTATAAGCTGTTCCATGGTGGCACTCACTCTTATACTCTTCCAAATCCTTACCGACTGGCTGCCATGATGCAGACCAGAAATCCTTGGATTTATTATCTCTGATGTAAATATATCTACCTGGCTGATCAAAGTTATTAAATACGTATCTCAAAATTCTTCCGTTTGCTCCAGACTTTGCAAAACTGTATCCGCCTGCATTGTTGGAAATAATTGCGCCATACTCTGGTGAACCAAGATAGTTTACCCATGGAGCTGGTGTTTTCGGGTTTGTAATTACATACTCTCTTTTTTCATTATCAAAAAAACCATATTTCATTTCTTGCACTCTCCTTGATATTTTCCACTAATATAAAATATTCTACGAGTATGTTATACAAAAACTAATACGAAAATATCAATTTCGTGACATCATTGAATAAACAAAAAGAGACCTTGAAAAATTCAAGATCTCTTATACTAATGCTAGTCATTCGATTCAATAACCAATAATATTCCATCCTTAATAGAAATCGTAGCCTCATCATCCACAATTTCATTAGAAATTCCCAGTGTATTAAAGCCGTACATATCATAATTATCCAGCGGATATTTCACTCCAGTGATTGTAACTCCAACAACTTTTTCAGAAATCGGACAAATAGACATATATTTTCCAAAGCATTCCTCTTTCTTAATAGTAAGGCTGCTATTAATCATTCTGATTTTATTGTGAGCATCTAACAATTCCACAAAAACATTATTTTCCATTCCTACACCAAGCAAGGAAATGTTACCAAGAACATGGTCAATTCTGCTTCCTGTTCCACCCAAAACTGTAACCCTTGTAGCACCTCTTTCAATAGCAAAACGGAGGGCATACTCTGTATCAGTATCATCCTTTTCAGGATTTAGTTTGTGGATATCCATCTGCTCCTGACTCTGAAAGAAAGTCAGTGCTTCTATTCCAACAGAATCAAAATCTCCAACAATTACATCAGGCATAATATTGCTGTTATAACAGAAATCCATACCACTATCCACAGCAATAATAACCTCATAACCGCCATTTTTTATTACATCTACGACAAACTTTTCATCAAGTGCCCCGCCTGTAACAATTAAATATTTCATTCTATACCCCCCTAACTATTTAATATATCAAGAAAACTCTTAACATTATTCTCGATATCTCCATTAAATACAGCACTTCCAGCTACAATTATATTAGCTCCTGCCTCCATTACCTCTCTCACATTATTCAGGTTAATCCCTCCATCAACTTCAATATCAACCTTATTTCCTGTACTTTGAATGAGCTTCTTCAAATCTCTGACCTTGTCCACTGTATATGGAATCAGCTTCTGTCCTCCAAAGCCTGGATTAACTGTCATGACAAGAACCATATCCACCTTCGGAAGTACATACTCAATGGCGGACAAAGGTGTTGCAGGATTCAGTGCAACTCCAGCAATTATTCCCTTCTCCTTTATGGCATCTATTGTTCTGTCCAGATGCTTACAGCTCTCTGCATGTACTGTAATGATATCAGCTCCTGCATCAGCAAATTCATCTATGTAGCGAATAGGCTCCTCTATCATAAGATGTACATCAAAAATTCTGTCCGTACATTTTCTAATGGTCTTAATAACCGGCAATCCAATTGAAATACTTGGAACAAACTGACCATCCATTACATCGATATGCACATACTGTGCTCCCGCCTCGTCCATTTTTTTAATCTGTTCTCCAAGTATAGTATAATCCGCTGATAAGATTGATGGTGATAAACAGTTCATATTATCTCCTTAATACTTTTTAATATTCTTAAGTTCCTCATACAAAAGCTTGTAGTTTTCATATCTGACCGAACTTATCTTGCCCTCACTCAATGCATCCTTCACTCCACAATTCGGCTCATTAATGTGGCTGCATCCCTGAAATTTACAATATGGTTCATATTCTCTGAACTCTGGGAAACATGTCCACAAATCTTCCTTCTCAAAGCCTGGCACATCCATTGAACTAAATCCCGGTGTATCCATAATATAAGAATTCTCCATCACAGGAATAATCTCCGAATGGCGTGTGGTATGTTTTCCCCTGTCTATTTTATCACTTATCACACCAGTCTGCATCCTAACATCTGACTGTAATGCATTTATCAGTGATGACTTGCCAACACCAGATGGGCCTGCCACAGTGGTAGTCTTCCCCTTCAAAAGGGACTTAACCTCGCTGACACCCTCTCCAGTTTTAGTGCATGTGGTCATAACCTTGTATCCTGCCGGCTCATAAATTGCACGATACTCTTCTATCACTGCATCATCAACCAAATCTGTCTTGTTGAAGCATATTGTAACTGGAACCTTTTGAAATTCCATCATACACAAGAATCTATCCAGCAAATTGAAATTAGGATCTGGTTTTGCTGCCGCAAAAATAACAAGTGCCATATCTATATTGGAAACAGCAGGCCTGATAAGTTCATTCTTTCTTGGCAATATTTCTTCAACATTTCCAAGTTTCTCCGCCTCGTTTAGAACTGCTATCTCAACCTGATCTCCAACAAGTGGTTTAATCTTTTGTTTTCTAAAGGCACCCTTTGCCTTACATTCATAAATTCCGGTTCCTTCTACGTGAACGTAGTAGAAACCGGAAATTCCTTTTACAATCTTTCCCTGCATGTATTCCCTTATTTACTGTGCACTAAACGAAACACCAATTGTCTGATCCTCTGTTGTTCCATCAGAATATGTCCATGTTACAACCAAATTTCCTGATGTAGCATTTGGAATATTGTTTGCTGTCATGTTATATGAATCATTTGAAGTAATTGCACTCTGCCATGACGCTCCCTCAATGGCATTTCCGCTTCCATCCTTCAGAATTGCCGCAAATGCTGTTACTGTCTTAGCTGGTGTACCGGTAGTCTCATCCGCCTGCACCTCATGACCTAACTCATATTTCAAAGTATAACTGAACGAATAATACTTTGTACTGCTTCCCTGACTTATAGTAATTGTAACTGTTGTCTTAGGCGCAACAGTTTTACCAGCATCCACATTCTGGCTGATAACATTTCCCTTTGCAACAGTATCACTGTACTCATATTCCAGAGCATAATTTAATCCTGCATTGGCAATTGTTGACCTAGCCATCTCCTCAGTGGCACCTACTACATTTGGAACAGTTTTCGACTCTTCGCCCTGACTGAGCACTACCTTAACCGTATCTCCCTTTTTGACCTTTCCTGAGCTAGGAGTCTGAGAGATTACCACATCAACAGCTACACTGTCATTAGTCTGGTATGCATAATCGTACTTTAATCCAGCTGCTTCAATAGCACTTTTTGCCTCATCCTTGCCCTTTCCTACAACGCTAGGCACATCAAACTCTTCTTCTTCTTCCTCATCCTTACCAGCCACAACAACATTGACAGTTGAATTTGCTGCCACCTTGCTGCCTTCTACAGGATCCTGTGAGAGAACAGTACCATCTACTTTATCTGATTCCTGCTTTCCTGATACAATCATTGTAAGTCCCTGTTCTCTAAGCTTTGCCTCGGCATCCTCAAGGGATAATCCTACGATACTGACAACATCAATTTCTGTCTCAGTCTCTGTTTCTGTCTCAGTTTCTGTCTCAGTTTCTGTCTCAGTATTTGCCTCAGTTGATTTTGAAGAGCCAAACTTAAAGAGTCCGAAAATACTTCCTATAAGATATAAAACAACTATAACAATGATTACAGCAGTAACAATTCCCATTATAGTTACCGCTTTATCCATCTTAGGATTTAAGATAGCGTCCTCGTCATCATCATCCACGTCATCTGAATCCAATTCATTATCATGTATATGATTTATTTCTGGCTCATTCTCTTCTTGAGCAAAGCCTTTCTCATTAATTGTCTTTAAATCGTCCTCATCAATAATCTTTGTCTTACTATTATCAATAATAGGAGTGATAACAACAAAGTTTTCATCAGGATTAGTGAGTGAGTGTCTCAAGTCATTCAAAAGCTCACTCATACTCTGATACCTGCGATCAGGAGTTTTCTGTGTACACTTAAGAATAATTCCCTCAAAGCTCACAGGTATATTAGGAGCATATACAGATGGCTTTACAATCTCCTCCTGAAGATGCTGTATTGCCACTGCAACAGTTGTCTCCCCATCAAATGGTACACGACCTGTTATCATCTCATACATAACGATACCAAGTGAATAAACATCACTTCTTGCGTCAATAAATCCATTTCTCGCCTGTTCAGGTGATGCATAATGAACTGAGCCCATAACATCTGAGCTGATTGTATTAGAGGATGCTGCCTTAGCAATACCAAAGTCAGTAACCTTTACCTTACCATCAGTAGAAATCATGATATTCTGTGGCTTAATATCTCTGTGAATTATGTTTTTCCCATGTGCAGCATCAATACCTCTTGCCACCTGGATTGCAATACTTGCAGATTCCTTAAAAGAAAGCTGCCCTTTCTTCTCAATGTATGTCTTAAGAGTAATGCCCTCAACATACTCCATAACGATATAGTACAGTCCTTCTTCGCTTCCAACATCATATATATTTACAATATTTGGGTGCTCCAAAACTGCTGCTGACTGAGCTTCTGTACGGAATTTTGTCACAAAAGTACGATCCTCTGAAAACTCTGTCTTAAGCACTTTTATTGCAACTATTCTGCTGAGTATATGGTCCTTTGCCTTATACACATCAGACATTCCGCCTGCACCGACTTTGCCCAGTATTTCATATCTATCTGCCAAAAACATGCCAACTTTTAACATTCTTTCACCTCATTAAAATGGTTTTATAATCGTAACTGTAATATTGTCCCGTCCACCATTATCATTTGCAAGCTTTACAAGCTTTTCTGCAATAGCCTCAGGCTCTTTATTAATACGCACAATATCAAGAATTTCTTCATCCTTTACCATGTTGGTAAGTCCATCTGTGCACATAATCACATAATCATCCTTCGCAAGCTCAACCTCAAAGAAGTCCGCCTTTACGTTCTTCTGTGCTCCAATTGCTCTGGTAATAATATTCTTATCCGGATGCAATCTTGCCTCTGAAGGGTCAATCTCACCAAGTCTGACCATCTCATCTACAAGAGAATGATCCCTTGTAATCTGACGGACAGTATTACCAATAACATAAAGCCTGCTGTCACCAACATTGGCAACTATAAGCTTATTACCAATAAGAGTTGCAATAACCAGAGTAGTTCCCATACCACTTTTGGTCTCGTCCTCATTTGATTCGGCCACCAGCAGTTCATTTGCCTTGCTGATTGCCTCTTGTATGATGGTCACTGGTTCATCATTGCTATTTCTCGATATAGACGCAACAGTTCTCTCTATAGTATGTCTTGATGCATAATCTCCAGCCTTATGGCCACCCATTCCGTCTGCAACGATAAATAGATTTGGAAGATTTCCCAGATTTGTGTCTGTCGCAAAGAAATAATCCTGATTCGTCTCGCGAGCAACACCCGTATCCGTAATGGAAAAGGTCTTCATCTAGCTATTTCCTTTCTCACAATTAGTATTCTTCTTTTGTTTATTTCCTTGTGCATTTTATCATAACACGGTAAAAAGAACAAGTTTTTACATCTTAAGCTTCTATTAAGCCTCTTTATTGATATGCTTACGTCTCAACTGTCCACAGGCTCCATCTATATCCTCACCTAATGAACGGCGAACTGTAGCATTTATACCATTCTTCTCAAGCTTATTCTTAAAAGCTGTCACAACCTTTGTATTCGATGATACAAAATCTCTTTCCTTTATTGGATTCACTGGAATAAGATTAATATGACAGTTGATTCCTTTCACAAGCGCAGAAAGCTCTGCTGCATCCTCATCGGAATCATTTACTCCTCCAACCAGACTATACTCAAAGGTTATTCTGCGGCCAGTCTGTTCAAAATAATATTTGCAGGCATCTACAACCTCATTGATATCATAACTGTTTGCAACTGGCATAAGAGCCTTTCTCTTATTTTGGTTTGATGCATGAAGTGATAATGCAAGTGTGATTGAAAGCTTTTTATCAGCAAGCTCTCTTATTCTCGGAACAATACCACAGGTTGAGACTGTTAGATTTCTCTGACTTATGTTAAGTCCATTCTCATCTGTGAGAAGTTCTATAAACTTTAACAGATTATCAAAGTTATCCATAGGTTCTCCTGTTCCCATAACCACAACATTTGAGATTCTCTCTCCAATATCATTTCCAATTTTATATATCTGGTCTACCATCTCAGATGGTTTCAGCCCTCTCACTAATCCATCAAGTGTTGAAGCACAGAACTTGCATCCCATACGACATCCAACCTGAGAAGATATGCACACAGAATTACCATGCTTATATCTCATGAGAACGCTCTCTATCACATTACCATCCAATAAGGCAAAAAGGTATTTTCTGGTGCCATCAAGCTTTGAAATCTGAACCTCCTCCTTCTTCAAGGATATGAGTTCACACCTCTCTTTAAGACTCTCTATCATTTTTTTTGAAATGTTAGTCATCTCGTCAAAGCTTTCCACTTGTTTTACATGCAGCCATTCGTATATCTGTTTTGCCCTAAATGGCTTCTCTCCGATTTCAACCATGAAGTCCTTGAGTTCAGCCAGATTCATTGACTTTATATCTATTTTCTCGTTCATTATCGCTCCCTGATAAACTTTGCGAGGAAAAATCCATCTCCTCCCACTTCTCCTGGGAGCAGCTGCCTTTCCTCTTTCAAAACGAACTGTGGATATTTGTCAGCAAACCATCTGACATTATCCTCATTCTCCATCTTATCAATAGTACATGTACTGTATACCAATGTTCCACCTGGCTTAACATATCTATGTACAGTG
>CAMFPD010000011.1 GCA_945971355.1 uncultured Lachnobacterium sp. | reverse complement strand
TGGATTTGAAAATTCTGAAACTTGGGACACTGTTATTAAGTATATAAACTAAAAAACTGAATAATATATAATAAATAATACCCGATGCATATTTGCATCGGGTATTTCTTATATTTCGAGGTAAACTATGTCACGTAAGTATGTCAAAAAAATTTTAGTTGCTTTTCTTCTCTGCTTTTCCTTCTTCTGTGGTAGAGGTCTGGCAGTCTATGGACACACTTCTTCCGCCTGCACAATAATTCTGGATGCAGGACATGGCGGAATTGACCCTGGCAAAATAGGAACAAATGGTGCCCTTGAAAAGGATATCAATCTGTCAATTACCCTTAAACTTAAACAATTATTGGAAAACAAAGGATACAACGTAGTTCTTACACGTAAAGATTCTAACGATCTTTCTTCAGAGGATGCTGCAAATCACAAACGAGAGGATATGAATAATAGAATTGATATTATTTCTAATTCCAATGCAGCCCTTACTGTGAGCATACATCAAAACAGCTTTCCTGACGAATCTGTTCATGGACCACAGGTTTTTTACTATGAATCCAGTGGTGCCAGTGAGCTGTTAGCTTCAACAGTATTGGCTTCACTTGAAGAATCCTTGTCTGTAACAGAATCCAGAGGCATCAAGAAAAACTCTGACTATTACATATTAAAAAAATCACCCACACCTACAATAATCGTAGAATGTGGGTTTCTAAGTAATCCTAGTGAAGCCGATTGCCTTATCACTGATTCTTATCAGAATAAAATAGCTCGCGGTATATACCTTGGTATATGCGAATATCTGTCTAATTAAGAATTTCTGTTATTGTTTGTATAAATCCTTCCGCAACATGGTAAAGTCTGCTGGTCTGAATTTGATTTTCCTTATTTGAAGTCTCATCCTTTTCGATATTTATTTCCTTCTGAAGAGATGATGCCTCAAATGTCTCCATTGACAACTCTGGAATATATGCCACTCTTAAGTCCACAGACTCCTTACCATTGTTGTTAAGGCTTTCCGCAAACATCGACAGATTATCCGAAAGAATCTGTCTTGTCTGCTCATCGCTTGTGGCAATTACTCCTGATATTCTGTCCTCCTTCGCTTCGAATGCTGCTGCAACCTTACCCATAAGTGCTCCTCTGAAGAAAATATCTACAAGACCTTTATCCGCTTTTCCTCGTATTACTTTTAGAGAAACTCCTGTAACACTATCACCTGTTTGCACTGGAATCATATAGCTCTCTTCCTTTGCCTTTTTTGCACACAAGCTAAACTGATTATTCATAAGACGCAGTTCTTTTAAATCCAATGCGGATATTGTCTCATTTTCATTTATCATTGTTTTCATTACCCTTGTTGCGACTTCAGCCAATGCTTCCTGGGCATCCGCCATTTCCTCTGGCGTCTTTACAGCTTCACCAAACCTCTCCAAAATTTCTTCTTTCATCCATGCGATTTTATCTAATGAATCTGCGGAAAGACCATCTTCTTTCCAAAGTCTCTCCATAACCTTATTAGGATGACGAAGCATCTGCGATACCGACATAATGTTGATTATAGAATTTTTTATATCGTATCTATCAAGGTATGCGTATACATTCTCATCGGCATCCAACACCTGCTGAAAATCTGATAACTGTTCATTTACATACTCATTCTCCAAAGCCACTTCATTTTCTGTATCATATTCTTTGTTTGTCAATGCGTCTTTAAACTGCTCTGGTGTCATATTCTCCCATTCAGCTCCAATCTCTTTAAGAGCTGAAGGAGTGATATTATCCATAATATCAGAAACCAGATTTGCTTCATAAGCTGCTCTTATCTGAGCATCAATATTTGTTCCGTCGTTTTTCGCATCCACACCATCAAAATCATCATCTATTGTATATTCCATTCCAGCCTTCTTTTGATTTCTCACTGCTGTAAGCAGATTTTTCATGGTGATATCTGCACCTTGATTAATTAATGCCCCGATAACTGCACCATCTGTTTTCTCTACCTGAGCAATTAGTCTATAGATGCCTATATATGAAGTACGTTCCTCCTCTGTTATCTCTTTATTCTGTTCTAGCTTCCACAGATACTTGCTAAACTTCTCATTGGTATTGTCCTCAGTGCTCTGCTTTATATCTGCTACTACTGCGTTTAGTTCTGAAATTGTCATTTCAAGTGGCTGTATGCCCTGTCTAATCATCTCAAGCGTTGTCTTTGGAGTCAAATTGCTAAAAGCCCTCTGTATCTCCTCATCAACCGCCTTAATTTTCTCAATATTCTCCTGATTAATTGCAATTTCATTGTACGCTAAAATCCTGACAGCTCTCTGGTTTGACTCGCTTTGCTCCATCCCTAAATCCAACAGAATATCATTGACATTAGCAAATGCCTTTATAATGCTATCTCCCAAATCACTTCTTGGTGTTGTCATCATAGTTTCGTAGCTTCTGTTTGCGTTCTCAAAATCAGCCTTTACTGTTTCTGCCTTAGTTGCAACCTCCCCAAGAGTCGAATTATCACTTGCGAGATCTAATGCATATGCAGGTGCATACTTTAATTGGCCAACCAGCTCATTAACACTCTTGAAGGTGTCTATATTCTCATCTGAGGAAACCACGCCATTACTGTCTAATAAATTCTTGTAATATGCATTCTCCTGCTCCTTCAAGTTCTCAACAAGTTCTTCTAGTGGCTTGGTATCAATTGATATCCCCTTTTTTAAAAGAGCATAATTAGCCTCTGCTGTCATTGCAAGTCGAATTTCCTCTAACTGTCTTTTAGCCCTTATATACTGAGGATTTGTATCGTTAACAACTGTGCTCAGATTATTTTTCTCTGCCATCTGAATATTTTTAATATTGAGCTCTTTGTTATTCTCCACTAAGTACGCAATATTCTCGTCTGTAACTTCATTTACAACAATTACTGCATTTTGTGCTCTGTCTATGGCCGAATATCCATCTAAAAGCATAGCCTGATTTGGTCTTTTCCCCTCAGCAATTGCATCTACGACTGCATTCACAATTACCTCTGTATCACTTTCTTCCTGCTCAGAAAACACCTGAAGCTTTTCTAAGTATTCCAGATTTTCACTCGTCACAGGAATATTGTTCTCTATTAACCATCTACAATTTTCATAATTCTTATCATTTGTCTGCATTCCTGCTTCTGCAATAATCTCTGTCATTTGAGGTTTAAGGCTCTCAAACTCTAAATCAGTAATTACCGCTTTTTCTGAGGCACCACTATGCTGGGCTTTATAAAAGTTCTCTACCGTAGGAAGCTGGTTATTTTTTAGGATATAAGCCATTGTTTGCTCATTCAGCTTTTCTATATCTCCTATTTGGGCGATTGCTGCTACCATATCATTTACATTTTCGTCAGTTAATGGAATATCCTTCTCCTGCATTTTCTGCATTATCATTGATGCTACAGCTGCATCCCCTGTTATCTCTTCAAGCTGGGCCTCATCCAATTCATCACCGTAAATAGATATATCAACGCCTGCCTTTGCAAGTACAGCTTTTATCTTGTCTGTTTCAGTAATAATTGTCTGACTGTCTGCCTCTGAAAAAGAAAAACCATCTTCCTGGATTTTCTTATAATCTTCAGCTGATGTTGTATTTGATAATACTACCATCTGACGCTGCCTTGTTTCCATATCAATTCCAGACTCATCCATTAGCTGGTCTGCCACTGACTCTTCGTTATTTCTTCCCTCTGGTCTTACATACACAGAATCAGACATATCTATTGTCTTTGTATCTTTAGTTTTGGAATACGATTCCTTTTCATGTGCCTCATTGCCTTTTTTACAAGCCATCTCTGTAGCAGTTTTATAAAAATTCTCAATTGATTTTCCACTATTCTGCTCTGTTGGAAGATTTTTTACTACATTTTTTGCAATATCTATCATTATTGTTTCCTCACATAGTTTTCATATATACCTATGTCATATATCGGTTTATAAAGCAAAAAAATACACCCCATATGCAAGTGTATTATGCATATGAGGTGATAATATGTCTAATTACTAATATTTAAATACAGCTACTCCGTATGCTGGAAGTGGATATTCGATAGAATATTTACGTCCATCACATTCTTTTTTCTTGGCTTTATAGCTCAATGGTCTGTCTGTATCGGATCCTCCAAATTTTGGATCCTCACTGTTTAATACAAGCTTGTATGTCTTATTCTTAGGCACTCCAACTCTGAAGTCACTTCTTTCAACTGGAGTAAAATTAATTACAAACAGCATGTTATTTTTGCCATCTGCACTCTTTCTTACAAAACTGAAAATGCTTCTGTCCCCATCATTGGCATTAATCCACTCAAAACCATCCCAGCTATGATCAAGCTCATATAGACATGGATTCTTCCTATACAATTGAAGAAGTTCCTTCATCCAGTCATGTATCTTTCTGTGGTCTGGATTCTCAAGCAGGTACCAATCAAGCTCTCTCTCTTCACTCCACTCCTGAGCCTGTGCGAAATCCTGTCCCATGAATAATAGCTTCTTGCCGCTATGACCCATCATAAACGCATATCCAGCCATCAGATTCTTAAACTTGTCAGCCTCATATCCAGGCATCTTATTAAGCATTGAACACTTTAAATGCACTACTTCATCATGTGACAATACTAATATGTACTTTTCACTTTCATTGTAGCTCATCGCAAAAGTCATTTTGTTGTGGTTATATTTTCTGAAATATGGGTCAAGCTTCATATAATCTGTAAAGTCATTCATCCATCCCATATTCCATTTGAAGCTGAAATTGAGACCATCCTCCTCAACACTTCCTGTTACCTTAGGCCATGCTGTTGATTCCTCTGCAATCATCATGGCTCCTGGATTTCTTCCTAACACTAATGTATTAATGTGCTTAAAGAACTCAATTGCCTCAAGATTCTTATTTCCACCATATCTGTTAGGTACCCACTGTCCATCCTGTTTTCCATAATCGAGATATAACATTGACGCAACAGCATCAACTCTAAGTCCATCAATGTGATAATTTTCAATCCACATTAATGCACTTCCAATAAGGAAATTTTTAACTTCATTCTTTTCATAATTGAATATCTTTGTTCCCCAATCTGGATGCTCTCCTTTTCTTGGATCTGGATATTCATATAGTCTTGTACCATCAAACTCTGCAAGGCCGTGTGCATCTCTTGGAAAATGAGCTGGTACCCAATCCAAGATAACACCAATTTTGTTCTTATGACATTGATTTACAAGATATGCAAAGTCCTCTGGGGTTCCATATCTCGATGTTGGCGCATAATATCCTGTTACCTGATATCCCCATGAACCATCATATGGATACTCCGATATACCCATAAGCTCAATATGTGTATATCCCATCTCCTTCACATACTCTATCAGACTCTTGGCGAGCTCCCTGTAAGTATAGAAGCCATCTCCTTCACGACCTGGATGTCGCATCCATGAACCAGGGTGAACCTCATAAATTGCCATTGGCTGTGAATACAAACCATCGTGTCCTACTTCGGCTCTTTTTTTCATCCAAGCAGAATCTGACCACTTGAATTTTGATATATCGGTAACTATTGATGCTGTCTCCGGCCTAAGCTGAGCATAATTACCATATGGATCAGCCTTATAATGCTTACCACCATTCCTGTCAATGATAAGGAATTTGTACATATTTCCCTCTTTCACTTCAGGTATAAACAATTCATACACTCCCATTGTTTCTGGGTTCACGCGCTCCATCTGATGGGCTGTCTCATTCCAGTTATTAAAATCACCAATTACATAAACTCTATCAGCGTTTGGTGCCCAAACATCAAAACAAACTCCTCTGGCCCCATCCTTTTCCATCAGATGAGCCCCCATTTTTTTGTAGATATCATAATGTGTCGCCTGTCCAAACAAGTAACAATCCATATCTGTAAAATTACTCATAATTCCCCTCCTCATAACTTATTTTAAATCAAAATTTGATTCTGTTAATACTATCCTATCATCCTCTGTATAACGTTTAGCAGTCAAAATGCTGATAGCCTTTTTCAAGCCTCCATGCGCCTCTCTGTTGATTGCCTCATCAACAATATCCTTTACCTCAGTAAGCGTTGTTGCCTGATCATATTTCTGAATATTGCTGATTCTGTTGTAAAGTGCTAGTACTGCCATATCATCTATTTTATACCCGAGTTCTGAAGAATATGACCTCGCAAATGTAACCAATTCATCATTTGTAAAAATTGGTACTGTCACCGTCTCTGTAAACTTTGCTGCCAGTCCTGGATCCTGTGACATTGCTTTCTTAATTCCTTTTGATGTATCCTCAATAATATACAATGTTCCTGTAATATCATGCTCCATCAAGAACGAAAGTGCCGTCGCAGTTTTTCTGTCAAGATCCCCTGCTCTCTCAATTATGAGGCAGCCACCTGATACTTTTCTAACAAGCTGCTGCACATCTTTATTATTAAGGGAAGCTGCATCAATTTTTCCAACCTTGCCGTTCGGCATTCCTGTTTCCTTCTGTAAAACCTTAATCAAGCTTGTTGCAAGCATGGTTTTTCCACAACCCTGGTCCCCTTGAATAATAATATTTCCAAGTCTTGCAGACTCTTTTTTTATAAGATGAGTAGATACACCATTTATTACCTTGCATAACTGATCTTCCATTCCCTTGACCGGAACAAAATAAGAGAAAATCGCTTTCTGATCATCTGTCAATTCATCAAAATGCTTAATCTCTGGAACCTCATCTGGAGTATCAAGATCCTCTGGCATCTCTATCTCTGGAATCCTTTGTGTGCGCTGCTTTATTGTAGGAAGCTTCTTAGTTGCTCCCATCTCTATTTTACGCTCTTCTCTAGCGGCCTTTATAGCCTCAAGGCTTGGAAGAACCATAGTTGAACCAACTGCTTCCTCCTCATTTTGAGGCTCTTCTGTTGCCTGTTGTTCAGATTCTTCGTTCTCATTGCTTTCTATTTCCTGAACAGGTTCAGATGGTTCTTCTTCGAGGGTAATTTCTGGTATTTCATCCATACTGATATCCTTACCGATTTCTACATTTGCCTCTTTTGTAAGCGCACTAATTGTATCTAAATCTGGTGCAACCAGCTCCTCCATATCTGATATTGCATCTGATGCCATTTCTCCTACAGATTCAACATTCGATATTACCTCTGATTCTCCAACCACTCCTGCTACTGACGCTATATCTGGTATTAGTTCCGACGCAGCCCCTGCCACTGAAACCATATCTGGCATCACTTCCGACGCAGCCCCTGCCACTGAAACCATATCTGGCATCACTTCCGACGCAGCCCCTGCCACTGAAACCATATCTGGCATCACTTCCGACGTAACCCCTGCCACTGATTCTTCATCTGACAACGAATCATTCTCTTGTGCTGAAATAATGGTTTCAGGAACCTCAACAGGCTCATCTTTACCCTGCATATACTGCTCAGCCAACAATTCATGTGGAGTGACGCCTGCATCTAGTTTTGGAATGACATCATTTAGTCTATCCATAATATTTTCTGCTTCCTGCAATGCTCTTGCCTTTGCAGATTCAAGTCTTCTCTGCTCAGCTTCCTGTAATGCAGTCTCTGCAGCACGCTTCGTTCTCTCCCACTCCTCAAGCACATCCTCTATGCTCATCTGACCTGTAATCTGACGCTCTACCATTGACTTATCATCAACCATAAAGCTCATCTGACCGTCATAATCCTCGCCAATCATCTCTTGAAAGTTGATTTTCAAGGAACCATCTATCTCCTCGTCCGTCTCGATTTTTTCCCTTTCGATAGCCTCTTCCTCTTCTTTTGGCAACTGAAGATATGGTATCTCTCCTACTATCTTCTTTATGCTGTCCATAGTGTCAGAAACTGTCTCTTTCTCTGTGGCATCCATAATCTGCTGCATGCCCTTTACAAGTTCTTCCTGAAGATTTACAGTATTAAACTTTTCATTTATAGCTACCTGAGGAATAACAACTGGATCGTGTACAAATTCTCCAGCTCTCTTCATTTCCTCTTCACCGATTTCTGTCATTCCTTCTCTTTCCTGACGAAATCTTCTATACTTGCTTTCCTGAACCTTCGTAAGTGGTTGATATAGCATTTTCAATTCCAAAGCTCTTTCCACATATGGTCCATCTCCAAACCAGAGAATTAACTCGTCACACGCGTCAATACACTTGTCACTCATTCCCGCCTTATGATACAGATATGCTAACTCATATGCCCACTCTTCTGTATACTCCTGATCCTTGAATTCCTCAAGGATTGGAATTAAATCACTATATCCAGCTCCTTGCGCCTTCTTAATATTATAGCGCAAAACATACTTCATATTGTCATGTGGAGCAATCTTAACAAATTCCTCGTAATACTCATTTGCTGCAGATAAATCATTCATCTTGATAGCAACTTCGGCTAAACGATATATAATCATTCTTCCTATTGGAGAACGATCATACGCCATAAGAAGAACATCCCTGCTGTCCTGATATCGCTCAGCTTTCTCGTATACTTCGCCTGCCTTGACAAGGGCATTTACATTCTTTATTTTATTCCAATTAATCGTGTCAGCCAGTTCTGCCGCCGCCTCATAATTTTCCTCTGCAAACAGACTTTTCATTTGATCTAGCTTTAGATTGTACTCATATTTATCCAACTGTGCCACCTCAATATATAGTCTAAAATTAGTTGCAATAATCTAGTATTAGTGTAACATAGCCCAATATAGATGTCAAAAAACTTAGACAAAAAAAGCACTGATTTATTTGCTAAATCAGTGCTTTTTTATCAGCTCTTTTCCTTATATACAAGCTTATTTGTTTTTTCGTTTATGGCAACCATTTCCACATAATCTCTGGTTGACTCTGGTAATTTTTTCTTTCTAAGGGAATAGTTCACTATTCTTCTGATAATGTAATAGATTACTGCGAACACTGGAACTCCAAGCAACATTCCCAGGAATCCAAAACATCCTCCACCCACAAGAATTGAAAACATTACCCAGAATGATGATAATCCTGTTGACGAACCAAGAATCTTAGGTCCAATTATATTACCATCCACCTGTTGTAAAACTATAATGAATACAAGCAGATAAAGAGCATGCCATGGGCTTTGCAGAACTACAATGATTAAACTTGGTATAGCTCCAATAAACGGACCGAATACAGGAATAACATTTGTAACACCTACAATCACGGCAACCAACACTGCTGATGGTATTTTTAAAATTAGACATCCGATGTAAGCTATCACTCCGATAATAAGGGAATCTATAAGTTTACCTGTAATAAATCCTCCGAAAATATCACTTGCCTTCTCAAAAGTCTCGATTATAATGTTACCTGTCTTTGGTTTAAACACAGCATATATTATCTTTTTGCTCTGACCTGTAAGAGTCTCCTGAATTGCCATAACATACACCATAACAATGATACCAATTATGAAATTACCAACACCCTTAACCACTGAGAAAACTCCTGATGTTACTTCTGCAATGTATGTCTGAGCTTGTGGTAAAAGCTTATTCTGCGCGAAGTTCTCAACATAATCTGTCAATGACTGTATAATCTGACTTGCTGCTGCAGCAATCTCGCTATCACCAAATATACCATTCTGAATTCTGTTTATCAGCATCTTCACATCAGATGGCAATGTATTTATAAGGCTCGATACACTTGAAATAAGTGATGGCACTACTGCTGCAATCAACAAACCTATGAACCCAACTATAAGAACTATACAACCTGTAACTGCAAGACCTCTGGAAATCTTATCCGCAGTTTTTTGTTTTTTTATCCTCTTAGATAGGAATGAATAATTCTTTTTCTGTAAAAACAGCATTACCGGATTGAGAATATATGCAAGCACAAGTCCAATGATAATTGGCTGCATTGCATTAATTACTTTTTTCCAACCACTGGCAAATCCCTGAAATCTAAGAAGAATAAAGAAAAACAATATACACAAAACAAAGGTCACAAACACGGTAGTTCCAATTCTTATCATGTGTAACCATTCTTCTTTGGTTCCACCCTTTTCCTTTTTTTCATCCTCCATATACGGGCCCCCTATTTACGATTATAGTTTATCAAGCATCCCTTTAAGATGATTTCTCTCTCGTCGGCTGTAAGTTCTCCCATCTTTAATGTGAATGGGTTTAACTTTCCATCCTTTACAACATATGCTTCAAACTCAGTTTTCTTATCAATTATTGCCTGACGAATTCCTGGAAGGAAAATATAGTCAAGGTTCTTAAATGGAAGCTCACCCTCATCAATAATAAATGGAAGCATTCCCCAGTTAATAAGGTTTGAACGATATCTCTTTGTTGCATATTCATTTGCAATATTAGCCCATCCACCAAGCACCTTCTGGCAGGATGCTGCCTGCTCACGTGCAGAACCATCTCCAGGCTTAACTGCGAAAATTGTACTTCCAAATCCAATGTTATCATGTCCTACATTAGGGAACTGTTCCTTCACAACACCCATTACAGCCTTCAATTCTGGAACAGCTTCTCCAGCACAATTTCCAGCCTCTATAGCCTTCTGAGCCTTCTGGATTTCTTTTGCTCTGCCTACATACTCTGGATCCTTTCTTGAAAGTGCAAATTCAGCAAGTCCAAGCGGATTTGAACGGTATGATGATGTCTCTCCTGAAGGAATAAGCTCATCTGTTGTTGTTACTGGATCATGAATTTCTGATACAACCTTGAGAACCATATTCTCTGGAAGCGCACTCATTGATGGCCAATCCTTGATATTTGGTCCTAACTGAATTTCAACATCTGGATCTGCAACACCATGGCTGTCAAATACACGGTTCTCGTATATTGTCTTATCAAAGAAATATTTTGGTTTTGTATAATCAACATCCATATCTGTAGCAGCTGTTAAATATCCCTTATTAGCTGCTGTTGCTGCAATTGAACGTGCATCCATAAGCGCAACAGAACTAATCTGTCCATTCTGAACCTTAGAACCCTCTCTGTTAGGGAAGTTTCTTGTTGAATGACGAATAGAAAATGCATTGTTAGCAGGTGTATCTCCTGCACCAAAACATGGTCCACAGAATGCTGTCTTAACAATTGCACCTGTTGCAAGTAAGTTTGCTACCGCACCATTCTTAACAAGCTCCATGTAAATAGGTGTAGATGCTGGGTACACGCTTAATGTAAACTCATCTGCGCCAATTGATGTACCCTTCAGGATATCTGCTGCATCGCAAATATTTTCAAATCCACCACCGGCACAGCCTGCAATGATTCCCTGATCTACATATAATTTTCCATTTCTAACCTTGCTCTTTAAATCAAGCTTAACCTTTCCATCAAAGCTGACCTCAGCTCTCTTCTCACAATCATCGAGGATATCCATGAGATTTGCATTGAGTTCATCGATTGTGTAAGTATTACTTGGGTGGAATGGCATTGCTATCATTGGACGAATCTGGCTTAAATCTATCTCAATAAAGCTGTCATAGTATGCAACTTCACCTGGATTAAGTTCTTTGTGCTCAGACTCGCGTCCATGAATCTCATAGAATTCCTTAACCTTGTCATCTGTTCTCCAGATTGATGATAAACATGTTGTCTCTGTAGTCATTACATCCACGCCAATTCGGAAATCAACGCTTAAGTTAGATACTCCAGGACCAACAAACTCCATTACTTTATTCTTTACAAATCCGTTTCCGAATACTTCACCTATAATTGCAAGGGCAACGTCCTGTGGTCCTACACCCTTAATTGGCTCTCCTGTAAGGTAGATACCTACAACTTCTGGTCTGTCAATATCATATGTCTGCTCAAGAAGCTGTTTTACAAGCTCTGGGCCACCCTCTCCAACAGCCATTGTTCCAAGTGCTCCGTAACGTGTATGGGAATCAGATCCAAGAATCATCTTTCCACCACCTGCAAGCATTTCTCTCGCAAACTGATGAATTACGGCCTGATGTGGTGGAACATAAATTCCGCCATATTTCTTTGCACATGTGAGACCAAACATGTGATCATCTTCATTTATAGTTCCACCTACAGCGCAAAGACTGTTATGGCAGTTTGTCAAAACATAAGGAATTGGGAATTTTTCAAGTCCTGACGCTCTTGCAGTCTGAATAATTCCTACAAATGTAATATCGTGAGATGTCAACTTGTCAAATTTAATCTGGAGCTTGTCCATATTTCCAGATGTGTTATGATCTCGCAAAATTCCATATGCAATTGTATTTTTCTTTGCTTCGTCTACGGTTATCTCTTTACCTGTTTTGCTCTTTACAGTTTCCACTGCCTCAGGCGAATTAATTACAACTTCTTTTCCCTGAATCAGGAATGCTCCATCTTTGTATAATTTCACTTCGGTTACCTCCATCTCTAGTTATGGAGCATTATACCATTTTATATGATACGGTGGCAATAAATAAATCCCCATCAATCTCAATTTTGAATTCTCCACCCATCAGATTTGTCAAATTTTTTGCGATAGATAATCCCAAACCACTTCCTTCTGTGGTTCTGCTCACCTCGCCTCTGACAAAACGTTCCGTCAAATCATTGGCCTGCTCCTCATCCATTGGCAATTCATTTTTCGATATATTTTTAATGGTAAAAACTGCCTTACCAGAATTTTCTACTAATTCCACATATACCCTTGTATTTTCAAGTGCATACTTTGCTGCATTGATATATAGATTTTCTATAGTTCTATAAAGCTGTCTTCCATCGGCTTTCACCATCATTGGCTTATTTGGAAGCTTGGTTATTATAGTGAGATTACGTGATTCAAATCTCTCGTTGAATTCTCCTCCTGTCTGATATAGAAGCTCCACCATATTTAACGTCTGCATATCCAGCTTTATATTTCCACTACTGATTTTGGATGCCTCCACCAAGTCCTCGGTAAGCTGCTTCAGTCTCTGTGATTTTTCATCAAGAATTCTGATATAGTTATCAGCCTTTTCGTTTTGCAGATTCTCACGTTTTAACAGTTCCACATAATTTACTATGGAAGTAAGCGGTGTCTTTATATCATGTGATACATTCGTAATTAAATCCGCTTTCATTCTTTCTGTCTTGACTCTTTCTTCAACAGCACTGGACAAACCATCTCTAATATGATTTACAGCCTCTGCAAGCTCCTTGTTCTGCCCATGGAATTCTTCCACATCAAGCCTTGTGTTCAATGCACCTGTTGCTATCATTTCTATCGCGTTCTTTATCTGTTTGTTTTCTCTGGCATTCCTTGTTGTGATATGAAAACCACTATCTCTTGATAAACTGCGTAAAAAATCAAATATTTTGAACGCAAGGCTGTGTGTAACTAATATATTTCCCTTTACCTTTCTGACAATACTGTGATAAAAAGTTAGGAAAACAATATCCATAATATAAGCAAGAGTTCCTACCGCAATAATCAATTCAGAGAATGAAAAATCTATCTGCCCCACCTTGCTGCTCATAAAACATATACACACTATTACAATAGTAAATATCACCAATAGGATATCCGAATATATTTTATCCACAAAATTATAATAAATTGTTGGGTCATCCTGAGATTTTCTTCCCGTGACATTAGTTAGATAGGCAAGTGCCACAAAGCTGCATGCAAGTCCTATAATTGAAGTTATTGTAAAAACAGATATCTGTGAATACAACCTATTATTAATACAATAATCAACCGCATATATTCCAGCTGTCATTACAATTATAAACAACTGATGTATTAATATTGCTGCGGCTTTTTTTCCCATAGTGTACTCTTTCATCGGCTCTCCTCTATCTTATAACCAACACCCCACACTACCTTCAGATATCTAGGATCCTTTGGATTAATTTCTATTTTTTCTCTTATATGACGAATATGCACTGCTACTGTGTTATCAGCACCAATAGCTTCCTCGTTCCATATGCTCTCATATATCTGATTGATAGAATAAACTTTTCCTTTGTTTTTCATAAGTAAAAGCAGAATATTGTACTCTATAGGTGTAAGTCTTACCTCTTCTCCATCCACCATGACCTTCTTCAAATCATCATTTATTACAAGTCCACCAGCCTCATAAATAGTGTCTTTATCCTCATCATTATTCGATAAAGTTGTATATCGTCTAAGCTGTGATTTAACCCTTGCTACAAGCTCCAACGGATTAAATGGTTTTGTTACATAATCATCCGCACCTACGTTAAGTCCTAGTATTTTATCTGCATCCTCTGTTTTTGCTGATAAAATTATGATTGGTATACTGCTTGCCTTTCTTATCTGAAGGGTTGCTCTTATTCCATCAAGCTTTGGCATCATAACATCAATAATCAGTAAATCTATTTTCTTACTCTGCATTATCGCCAATGCCTCTTCCCCATCATAGGCCTTCTCAACGTCATATCCCTCCTGCATAAGGTATATTTCTATTGCTTCAACTATTTCTTTTTCATCGTCACATACAAGTATTGTCATGGCATCCTCCTAAATCCACTATTTAGTCTAATAATATCAGAATTATCAACATTTGTTTCTTAATAATTGTTTAATTCAAGCTTAGCACTTATATTTATAATGTAATGCCAGCTGTAACATGAACTTACGAAGGCAGCATAATAAGAAAGAGACAGCAACTCCATCTGTTTTGCTGTCTCTCTTAACTAATCTTTATTTACCAAATTTCTCCACATTTTGTGTATTCCGTCTGCTATCTCTTTTGTCTCTTTCGAAGCTTTTGCTTCCTTTTCGGCCTGTGCTCTAAAATACTCTGCATCCAATTGGTCACTCAGCTCCTGATCCTTTTTATAATCAGAATCCTTTTTATAGTCAGAATTAACCTTAATTTTTATCTCTGCCTTGGAAGTTGATTCTTCCGTATTCTCCGAGTTTTCAGTTTGTTCACTATCTACTGAGTATCCCATCTTCTCCAGATACTCTGTGTTGACCTTTATCTCAGTCTGTCTATTTGCATAAATATTCTTTTCTCTAACAACTTCCCGTTTTTCTTTCCCTGCTTCCTTCTGTTTTTGTATCTCGCGATTTCTTTCTTCAATGATAGTAAGATATTTTTCAGTGTCAACTAAATCCTGAAGTGTAGCTTTAAGTTCCAGCTGGTTCTTCTTAATAAGCTTCTCCTGCTCCTTCACCTTATCGTTCATCTTTTCGTACAGCTGTTGCATAGATTCATTAGTCTTATGAATTACATCCCAGGTTCTTGTCAATGCTTCCTCTGTATACAATACTGAGGCCGCATATATATCCTCTGCCTTGCGACTGGCATCCCATACTATCTCATCACTTTTTTTTCTGAATTCTCGTTCTGCCCTGTCCCTGCTCTGCTGTGTCAGCTCATACTCATCATATATATCATAAATACTTTTGTTTAAGTCATTCAGCAGATCTAGCATCTGCTGTTTATCTACTATTACCTTACTTGGCTCTTTTTTATATGGCTCACTCTTTGACAATAGTACATGTAACTGTCTCAGTATTATTTCTGTTGAATCATGTGCACTCATTCTTTTCACCTTTTCTATTAAGTATAATTTCATTTTACATAATTAGATGTTAAAGGTAAATAATCTATGCGCAAAAAATTGCAGAATAAAACTTACAATATTGATGATGCTGCTGTTCTAAGCTCGTTGGTGGCTCTTTTTATCTCTGCTGCCTGCTCCTCCGACACGTTACCAGGCTTTGTTCTGCTGACAAGCTTCTTAAGATATGAAAGTGCTGGTTTTATCTGCTTTTTAACGGAAGAATCCATTGTTTTCTTATTGGCAGTATATGCGTTTTCCACCTGTCTTATCAGAGTCTCAGCCTCACTTCTTATATCTATATATGCCTTTCTCTGTCCATCTGTAGCCTCATATTCTGCTGCTTCCCTGATAGCTCTCTCTATTTCATCATCCGATAGATTCGAGCTTGCAGTTATGGTTATCTCCTGATGCTTTCCTGTACCTAAATCCTTGGCTGATACCTGTACTATTCCATTTGCATCAATATCAAATGTCACCTCTATCTGAGGTACACCTGCTGGTTGTGGTTTAATACCTTTAAGTCTAAAGTTTCCAATAAGCTTATTATCTCTTGCAAACTGTCTCTCTCCCTGAAGTACCTTTATATCAACGGATGTCTGGAAATTTCCCGCAGTTGAAAAAATCTGACTATATCTTGTTGGTATTGTAGTGTTTCTGTCTATAATCTTCGTTGAAACTCCACCTACAGTCTCTATTCCAAGGGATAATGGTGTTACATCCATAAGGATTATTTCTGCTGCAGATGAACCTGCTACCAAAGCTCCTCCAAGCTTTCCTCCCTGCACTGCTGCTCCAAGCGCAACACACTCGTCAGGATTTAGGCTGTGGGATGGTTCCTTACCTGTTAATCTCCTTACCTCTTCAACCACTGCTGGTATCCTTGTAGAGCCGCCAACTAAAAGTACCATTCCAAGTTCTGAAGTAGATAACCCTGCATCATTTAATGCCTGCTGTACTGGTCCACCAGTTCTCTGAACAAGATCCTTTGTGAGTTCATCAAACTTTGCCCTTGTCAGAGTTATCTCCATGTGCCTAGGTTCACCCTTTACAGTTGTAATAAACGGAAGATTAATACTTGTTGTAGATGACGATGAGAGAACCTTCTTGGCTTTCTCCGCCTCTTCCCTTACCCTCTGCATAGCTGTAGCATCTTTTTTAAGGTCTATCTTCTCCTTTCTCATGAACTCGGCAACAAGGTAAGTTGTAATCCTCTCGTCAAAATCATCTCCACCCAGGTGATTATCTCCAGCGGTTGCCAATACTTCTATTAAATTGTCACCAATTTCTATTACAGACACATCGAAGGTTCCTCCGCCCAAATCATACACAAGTATTTTCTGAGGTGTCCCATGATCCAGTCCATATGCCAAGGCTGCGGAAGTTGGCTCATTTATAATTCTTAATACATTTAACCCTGCGATTTTTCCAGCATCTTTTGTTGCCTGTCTCTGTGCATCTGAAAAATATGCCGGTACAGTGATTACTGCATCAGTTACAGTTTCCCCAAGATAATTTTCTGCGTCCTTTTTTAGCTTTCTTAGAATCATAGAGGATATTTCAGGAGCCGAATATGCTTTTCCGTCTACCTTTGCTCTATAATTACTACCCATTTCCCTTTTTATAGAAAAAAATGTTCTGTCAACATTCACTGCTGCCTGTCTTTTGGCTGCATCTCCAACTAATCTCTCACCATTTTTTGTAAAAGCAACAACTGATGGTGTTGTCCTTGATCCCTCAGCGTTGGTAATTACCACTGGCTGATCATTTTCAAGTACAGCCACACAGCTGTTAGTTGTTCCCAAATCAATTCCTATGACCTTGCCCACTATTTTTTCCTCCAAATTATGTGTATGTAATTTACTTTAGTCTTGGAGTTTTCTACCGTCAAGGTATCCTACGTTTATTTCAGAGAATGTTTATACATTTTATTTTCTCATAATCATGCCGCACTTTTACAACCACAAAATCTTGCAGGGATTCCTTGTTCACGTCCTGCCCTGTCAATTTAATGATTATCCCTGGCATAATATTCTGCCTGAGTATTATACATTTCGGCATACAGTCCAGCCTTCTGGATAAGAGAACTGTGCGTTCCTTCCTCCTTGATTGTGCCATCACTTATAACTATTATTCTATCGCAAAACTTACAGCTGCTCATTCTATGGGAAATATAAATTGTTGTCTTTCCTCCCACAAGAGTATCAAATCTCTCATATATCTCTGCTTCAGCAACCGGATCCAGTGCGGCAGTTGGTTCATCCAGAATAACAAATGGTGCATCCTTATACAAGGCTCTGGCTATGGCAACCTTTTGAGCTTCTCCCCCTGAAAGTGATACTCCATCACCATTTTCATGATACAAAAGTGTACCTTCCTTATCAGTCATATTATTCACAAGCTCTGTAAGCCCCACCAGCTCTATTACCTTCTTAACCTTGTCTGTATCCACATTTTCACTCACCGCTATATTTTCATCCAAAGGGAAATCGAAAAGTCTGAAATCTTGGAATACTACTGAAAATATCTGTACATATTCATCATAATCATATTTTTCAATATTAATTCCATTAAGCTTTATCTCTCCCTCTGTTGGTTCATACAGTCTCAGTAAAAGCTTAACTAGTGTGGTCTTTCCGGCCCCATTTAAGCCTACAAGTGCCAACTTCTCCCCAATTTCAAATTTAAGATTTATATCCTTTAAAATATAATTATCTGAGCCAGGATATTTGAAGGATACCTTATGAAAAGACAGCTCATATCTGTTATCATCACGCTTCTCTATTGGAAGAGTTCCGTCATAGTGCATATTCGGTCTATTTATAAACTCTTCATATGTACTTATGTATTCATTGCAATAGACAATATAATTATATTTTGAAATGGCTGTCTGAACACCTGTCATCATTGTAATTATTGCCCCTGCATACATAAGCACTTCGCCTGTTGACACACTTCCTGACATTGCCATTACAGAAACATAAATATAGATGTACCCAGCCAGAAGCTGAACCATAAATGAAAATTTTGCATTATTTTTTCCAATAAAAATACCATACTCTGTAAAAACTCTGCCAATCATTCCACCTCTTTTTGATTTTTCCGCCAAGTACTCCTGAATACCAAAGAGGCGAATATCCTTTGCAAAGCTTTCCTTGCATATCACAGAGTCAAGATACATTCCCTCAGCATTTCCCTTCTCATTCTGCTTGCTCATCAAGACCTTACGTTGTCCTATCTTCTTTGAAATTCTAAAATTTATCCAAAAAGATACTACAAACAAAACAACTAGAATTACTGTCATGATAACAGTCTGTATAATGTTTCTATTCTTCCCAAGTGAAGCCTGCGCCACAAGCATTGTTAAAAAAGCTAGTGCGAATACAATTTTTATTATTTGTTCAAAAAATTCATAGATACTGGTCATCTGGGTTACCGCATCACCAGAGCTGATTTCACCATTTCTAAGCTTTCTGAAGGACAGCAGTGTATCCTCTTTTTCAAACTCTTCATACTCCATTTTAAATGTTTTTCGTGCAGTTCTCTTTTTTGTTTCATCCCTGCTTGGTTCAACATATTGATTAAAAACCTGCCTGCATGCCCAATATATCATATTTATGAGCCAGATACTTACCACCATGATAAGTGTCATTTTTATTGCTCCATCATAATTCTCCAGCAATAACCTATCTATTATCTTTGCATATATTATGCTGTTCACATATGCGATTGAGGCTCCACATAGTGAGCCAATTACAATTACAACCTCTATTGCTCTGTATCCCTTGGTCTGGAATATTAGATATTTCCACATTTCTTTAATTGACATCTGACTCACCTCCATTTTCATAATATCTGCTCTGCACCTTAAACAATTCAGAATACTTTCCCTGAATGCTCATAAGTTCCTCGTGAGTACCCTGCTCTACAATTTTACCTTCATCAAGCAAAATTATTTCATCACAAAATCTTGTAGATGCCAGTCTATGTGATATGAAAAGTGAAGTTTTTTCTCTAAGTACCTTACTGTATATCTCATATATTTCTGATTCCGCTAAAACATCAAGCGCAGCGGTAGGCTCATCAAGAAGAATAAGGGATGGATTCCTATATAAAGCTCTTGCTAGCAAAAGCTTCTGTATCTGTCCTCCAGAAAGGCTGACTCCATCCGGCACCAAGTCCTTGCCAAGATGCGTCATCAAACCCTTTGGCAGGTCCTTTATCACCTCATACAAACCAGCCTGCTTAACGCTATTCCATACTCTGTCTTCATCCCACAGTTCTGACAATGCAATATTCTCTCCAACCGTGTATGAGGTAATAAAATAATCCTGAAATACTGCTGATTGATGGCTATAGTATTCATTCAGATTTAATTCACGAGTATTTATTCCATTTACATAAATATCACCTGATGTTGGCAGATATAAGCCGGAAATCAGCTTTACAAGAGTAGACTTGCCAGCACCGTTCAATCCTACCAGTGCCTTGTGCTCCCCAGCTTTTAATTTAAATGACACATCCTTAAGCACAGGTTCATCTGTGCCTTGATACTGAAATGTCACATGGTCAAACACAACCTCTATAGAATTAAATCCAATTTTAGGAACTAATTTTCCGCTGTTATCCTGCACACAGTAATCCAGATAGCTTCTGATATCGCATATCTGTGAATCACATTTTTTCATCATAACTCCGTTGCGGCTTACCTCATTGAACCAGTTGGAAAATCCAGCAATCACTCCAAGATAAAACACAAACTCAGACACCGATAAGCCTTTCTGCAATAAATAAATCAAATACAGATAGCAGCAAACATCTCTGATTGCATTTAATGTAACTGTTGTTGCAACACCCACATATGCTAATACATTTTGTCTTGCAGTCAGTCTTCTGGTACTCATTATTGCTCTATCGTACTTTCCTATTATCCAATCTGACATTCCAAACACCCTTATATCTTTTCCTGCTGGAACATCCTGAGCCACACTCTCTATATATTCTTTTGTCATATTGTCCTTTGCAATCTTATCCTTGATTCTGTTGTAATACCACTGGGGTATATTATCAACCATCACACTAATTACGGATAGCATCACTAATATTACAACAATCAAGGGATGAATTGTCCCTGCCAAAGCTGCATACACAACAAGACCAAATATACCTACGCCAAGTGCCTTACTATATCTAAAATAACCTTCAATTCCTTCCCAATTGCTTGAAACTGCCATACTTGCTTTTTCATTCAGTAACCTGGCCTGTGAGCTTTCAGACGCTTCCAGCGGAATAGCAAGCTCCTTTTTAATTATCTCATGTGAAAATAGCTCAAGTCTTATTTCAATATTGTGTACCCTATGCTTCTCAACAATATATGTCTGAAGTGCATTTGCTGCTGCATAACACACAAATGCCAAAAGAATAGTCACAATTAATGACAATACACTAATCTCATTTCCAAGAAGCCATACTACTAATGCGCTTAACCCTGTTCCAAATAAAGGAACTGCAACTGAAAAAAATATTTCTAACAATGTATCCCAAATAAATATTCTCTTTTCCCGCCATACTGGGCCATACGCAAATCTGAAATTACTTAATACTGAATATTTCTTCATATCCTGAATCTCCCTCATATTTGTTATAATAAGGTTATCACTTATCCACACCTTACAACAAAAATGTGCACGAATTACAACAATCCGTGCACAAATGGATTTATTCAAATCAATCCTATAATGGAAGCATTATCTCTGTGACAAATACTCCTGCTTCATTTTTTCTGTTTATATACCCCTCATATTTCTCTACAATATTGTTTATTCTCTTTAACCCATGTCCATGATTACCACGTTTATTGGTAACATATTCCTCATCCAGTTTCCTCACAACCTCATTTGTGGCATTACTTACAGATATATACAGTTGTTCTTTAAAGGTTCCTATGTACAGTCTGATAAACTGCTCTTCCTCCTTCACCTTCATGCAGGATTCCACTGCATTATCAATTAGATTTCCCAGAACAACGCACAAATCTATATCTGTAACAATTGTTTTCTCTGGCACTGTGGCCTTAAAGTCTACTGGGATTCCATTGTGAATAGCAAGGGATATCTTTGAATTTAAAATTGCATCAACACCTATATTACCAGTATTGAATAACAGATTAATATCATCAAGATCCGTCTCTAGTTTATCCAGATATTCCCTTGCTTCCCTGATATTATCCATCTCCAAATATGCCTTAAGTGACTGCATGTGATTATGGTAATCATGCCTCCAGCCTCTCATAGTCATGTATACATTATGAACTTCATCTATCTGATTCTTAAGAAGTTTGTTCTGATATGCCGCTGTGCTTTTTTCAAAATGTTTTATAAGCAAAAGTCTGATTAAGCAAATAATTAATACAATTAATGCTATCGCTATTATTGCTACGACAATCATTGAAACAATCGAATTTCTATCCATGGAATTACATTCCTTCCAGATTATATTTAATAAAGGCATCATTTAATTCCTTATAAGCAGATCTGCTTACAGGAATAATCTCTCCGTTTGATAACTTACACTCATTTCTCCCTATACTTGTTATCTGGGATACATTGACTGCATAGCTTCTGTGTGCCACTACACAGTACTGACCATTTGCATTTATTCTTTTTAATATATCAGAAAAGCTGGATTTAAGTGACAAAGTCTCCCCATCTGATTTAACTATATTAATGTAATGTCCCTGAGACTCCAAATATGCAATGCTTCCTATCTCAATTCTATGGCTCTCTCCACCAATTTTAACTATTATACATTCTTCCTTCTTTTCATCAGCCTTTGCACATACTGATTCAAGTATCTCCTCAAGTTTACCTCCTTCTATTGGCTTAATAAGATACCTGAATGCACCTACCTCATATCCTTCAAAAACATAGCTGGGATCTGATGTAATAAATACAATAACGGCTTTTTTATCATTTTCTCTAATTCGCTTGGCCAGCTCCATCCCATTCATATTTTTCATCGAAATATCAAGAAAAATCAAATCAAAATCCAACGGCTGCGCTTTGAACAGAAATTCCTCAGCACTTTCGAATATGTCCATATTAATTTTTATATTATGGCCAATCCCCCAAGCCTCTATCTGACTCTTCAATAGTCTCGCCTGGGCGATCTCGTCCTCACAATAACATACTCTCATTCCCATGAAAGCCTCCATATAACGTTATTTTGCTTTCTGTTCATTTAAATCAATCCAATAGCGCTCCAAATGCTTATCTTCCGCTTCCAAATATGCTGTGCCATCATAAATTCCACCATTTTTCAGAATAGTTCTTCTGCTTCCTTCATTATTATCAAGACAACAAACCAATATTCTGTCTAAATCTATGCTCCTGCAAAATGGCTTTATGTTGTTAAGCATCCATGACGCATAACCTTTGCGTCTTTCTGATGGTCTGACTGAATATCCAATATGACCTGCATATTTTTCCAGAAAATCATTAAAATAGTGCCTAACCTGTATCAGTCCAACCAATCTGTCGTCTGATTTTCTAACACAAAGAAACTGAGTAGCTACAACCATTCCCTCTGGCAGGGTTTCTTTGTGCAAATAACTCTCTGTTATTTCTAGATATTCCTTCATATCTTTGGCTCTTCTTAATGGTCCACATCCATCCATTGAATCCCCATTATCCAAAAAATCCTTCTTATATGCCGACAGTTCTGGCATATATTTTTCTGAAGGCTGTACAAGTATCAATTCTTCATCTGATTCAAAATTCAAATTTTTCTTCATTTCCATAACTAGTCACTCCTTATGCTTTATTCTCTTACTATTTATTACCTTGCTCCTCTTGCGGCAAATAAATAATTATGAACTACTCTATACCATTGCTAATTTCTTTGCAATACCAATTTTATTCTCGTGTAACTCTTTTTAGGGCTGCCTCTATATGTAACATCACAAAAAGACAAGCATATATCATTTGTTCGAAAAATTTTTCAAGTTTGTGCCCTGGTTCTTTCACGGATAGTTGGCTGAGATAACCAAAACAATCAGACTGTGAGCCAGGGCACTGTTGAAAAATTGTTTCTCATAAATATATATGCTTGTCT
>CAMFPD010000010.1 GCA_945971355.1 uncultured Lachnobacterium sp. | reverse complement strand
CCAACTTATCGATAGGATATCTCCCCACAACTGTCAAAAAACCTACCATCAAATTTCACCATAACCTACACAACAAAATAGAGATACATATTTCTGAGAAACAAAATCACAACTGTTCCGTGGCTCACAACTAACAATGCGTCGCATTTCTCAGCCAACTATCCTCTTGATATCCACGGAACTACTTTGTGATTTTTTTTGAAGAAATCATGTATCTCTATTTTGTGTTATAGTTAATGTAACAATATTAAATATTTTTAACAGTTGCGATATCAACTGGTGTAAGCTTATCTCCTGCAGTCTCAAGTGAGAGTGCAAGGGCATTAGCTGTATCCATAGCTGTGATACAGTAAACACCTGTCTCAATTGCATTTCTTCTGATAAGGAATCCGTCACGATTCTTATCTCCGTTACCCTGTGTAGGTGTATCGATTACCAGGTCAATCTTATGTCCAAGTATAAGATCCATTACATTTGGTGATTCCTGTGAAATCTTATTTACGCGGAGGGCATTTACTCCATGCTCCTGAAGATACTTCGCTGTACTTCTTGTTGCATAAATCTTGTAGCCCAATGCTTCAAATCTCTTTGCAACACCTACAGCCTCCGGCTTGTCAGCATCCTTTACAGTCATAATCATCTGCTTGTGTTTTGGAAGCTGTACTCCGGCTCCCAGAAACGCCTTGTAAAGTGCTCCGTTAAATGTCTTGTCAATTCCAAGGCACTCACCTGTTGACTTCATCTCTGGTCCAAGTGAAATCTCTGCACCACGAAGCTTCTCAAATGAGAACACCGGCATCTTGATTGCTGTGTACTCTGCAGTTGGTGCAAGTCCTGGTTCATAACCCATTCCCTTAATTGTCTCACCCATGATAATTCTTGCGGCAAGGTCAACAATTGGAATACCTGTAACCTTGCTGATATAAGGTACAGTTCTTGATGAACGTGGGTTAACCTCGATTACATATATATCATCGCCCATTGCGATGAACTGGATGTTAATCATTCCGATTACATGAAGTGCCTGCGCAAGTCTTCTTGTGTACTCAACAAGTCTTTCCTTGGCAACCTCACTGATTGTATGCGCTGGATATACTGAGATACTATCACCTGAGTGAACTCCGGTACGCTCAATATGCTCCATAATTCCCGGGATAAGGATATCTGTTCCATCACAGATTGCATCTACCTCAATCTCCTTACCCATAAGGTACTTATCTACAAGAATTGGATGATCCTGTGCGATTGTGTTGATGATTCCAATAAACTCTTCAATCTCATCATCATTCCAGGCAATCTTCATCCCCTGTCCACCAAGTACATATGAAGGACGAACAAGTACTGGGTATCCAATTTCATTTGCAACCTTCTTAGCTTCCTCTGCTGTAAACACAGTTCCACCAGCAGCTCTTGGAATCTCTGTCTTCTGGAGGATTTCATCAAACAGCTCCCTATCCTCAGCTGCATCTACATCCTCTGCCTTTGTTCCAAGAATCTTAACTCCCATCTTCATAAGAGCTTCTGTAAGCTTGATAGCAGTCTGTCCACCGAACTGAACTACTGCTCCATCCGGCTTCTCGATATTTACAATACTCTCTACATCTTCTGCTGTAAGTGGCTCGAAGTAAAGCTTATCTGCTATGTCAAAGTCAGTTGATACTGTCTCTGGGTTATTATTTACAATGATAGTCTCCCATCCCTCTTTTGCAAATGCCCATGTACAGTGAACTGAACAGTAATCGAACTCTACACCCTGTCCGATACGAATTGGACCCGATCCAAGTACAAGTACTTTTTTCTGTGGATGTGTCTCTGCTGCTTCGTTCTCGCTTCCAAATACTGAATAGTAATATGGTGTCTCTGCTGCGAACTCAGCTGCACATGTATCTACCATCTTATATGCTGCAACAATGCCGTTTGCATAACGCATTTCCTTAATCTCTGACTCTGTCTTGCCTGTGAGTCTTGCAATAACATTATCAGGGAACTCTATTCTCTTTGCTTCCTTGAGAAGCTCTACTGTAAGCTCATTTGCCTTTGTTCCTCTTGCATTTGCAACAGCCTCGTTACACTTGATAAGTGTCTGCTCCATTTCAACGAGGATTGCAATCTTATCGATAAACCACAGGTCAATTTTTGTAATGTCATGGATAAGCTCGTATGTGAATCCGCGGCGAAGAGCCTCTGCAATAACCCAGATACGACGGTCATCAACGACCTCAAGTTGAACCTTCAACTCATCATTTGAAAGTCCTGTAAAATCATAAGACTGAAGACAATCAACATGCTGTTCAAGAGAACGTATAGCCTTCATAAGAGCACCTTCGAAGTTGTCACATATACTCATAACCTCTCCAGTTGCCTTCATCTGAGTTGTAAGTGTTCTCTTAGCTGTAAGGAACTTGTCAAATGGAAGTCTTGGAATCTTAACTACACAGTAATCAAGCATTGGCTCAAATGATGCATATGTCTTCTGTGTAATTGCGTTCTTAATCTCATCAAGTGTATATCCAAGAGCAATTTTAGCAGTAACCTTCGCAATTGGGTATCCTGTCGCCTTTGAAGCAAGTGCAGACGAACGAGATACTCGAGGGTTTACCTCAATTACACAATATTCAAATGTATCTGGATGAAGTGCGTACTGCACGTTACATCCACCTGTAATCTGAAGCTCGTCAATAATATTTAGAGCAGAGCTTCTAAGCATCTGATACTCTTTATCTCCAAGAGTCTGAGATGGTGCAACTACGATAGAGTCTCCTGTATGAACACCAACAGGATCAATGTTTTCCATGTTACATACTGTGATGCAGTTACCATTAGCATCACGCATTACCTCGTACTCTACTTCCTTCCAACCTGCGATACAACGCTCAACAAGAACCTCTCCCACACGTGAAAGACGAAGTCCGTTTGTGAGGATATCAACAAGTTCCTGCTCATTGTGGGCAATTCCACCACCTGATCCACCAAGTGTAAATGCAGGACGAAGAACTACCGGGTATCCGATTTTATTTGTAAAAGCGATACCGTCTGCAACATTGTTTACTACCTGTGATGCAGCGATTGGCTCACCGATTTTTTCCATTGTATCCTTAAATGCCTGACGGTCCTCGGCCTTGAAAATAGTCTCTGCGGTTGTACCGATAAGCTTGATTCCCTGCTCCTCAAGGAATCCACACTCTGCAAGCTCCATTCCAAGGTTAAGTCCAGCCTGTCCTCCAAGTGTTGGCAAAATACTGTCTGGCTTTTCCTTTATACAGATTTCTTTTAACACTTCGAGAGTGAGTGGCTCAATGTATACCTGATCTGCAATCTCTTTATCAGTCATGATTGTTGCAGGATTTGAGTTGACGAGACATACCTCTACGCCCTCTTCTTTGAGTGAACGGCAAGCCTGTGTTCCAGCATAGTCAAACTCTGCTGCCTGTCCAATTACGATTGGTCCAGAACCGATTACTAATACTTTTTTAATATCATTATTTCTTGGCATTACTGTTCTCCTCCCATCATGCTAATAAATCTATCAAACAAATATGCTGAATCCTGTGGTCCAGGGCAAGCCTCTGGATGGAACTGAACTGTAAAAATGTTCTTTCCTACGTATTTTAGTCCCTCGTTTGTACCGTCATTTACATTTACAAATGCTGGTACAGCCACATTTGGATCAAGCTTGTCTGTGTCAACCACATATCCATGATTCTGAGAAGAAATGTAAACACGTCCAGTAGCAAGATCCTTTACAGGATGATTTCCACCTCTGTGTCCGTACTTCATTTTGTGTGTATCTGCTCCTGTAGCAAGAGCCATAAGCTGATGTCCAAGACAGATGGCAAAAATTGGCACATTGCTGTCATAAAGCTTTTTCACTTCATCAATAATTGTTCCGCAGTCCTTTGGATCTCCAGGTCCGTTAGAAAGCATAATTCCGTCTGGATTTGTAGCCAGAATATCCTCAGCCTTTGTGCGTGCCGGATAAATTGTGACCTCACATCCTCTGTCATTTAAAGACTTTGCAATATTATTTTTTGCTCCAAAATCAAGAAGCGCAACTTTTTTTCCTGTTCCTTTAAGAACCTTCTTCTCTGTACAGGTAACCTTATCAACTACGTTACCTGTTGTGTATTCTTTAAGCTTAGGGATGATTTCATCCAAATTGTAATTCTCGTTTGTGGTAATCATACCATTCATAGTTCCCTTCTCACGAAGGATTTTGGTAAGTGCTCTGGTATCAATACCAGCCACACCTGGAATATCATGTTCCTTTAGAAAATCCTGAATTGTTCCCTCACAACGGAAATTGCTTGGCATACGTGATAACTCACGAACAATATATCCGTCTGGCCATGGTCTACCTGACTCCATATCTGGTGTAATTCCATAATTTCCTATAAGAGGATATGTCATTACAACAGCCTGTCCAGCATATGAAGGATCTGTAAGAACCTCCAAATATCCTGTCATTGAAGTGTTAAACACTATCTCGCTTATCACTTCTTTTGTAGAACCAATACTGGTTCCGGTAAACACTGTACCATCTTCGAGAATTAAAAATGCTTTCATCCTTTGCCCTACCTTTCATTATGTGATGGCAAAAAAAAAGAGTTTAACTCTTTTCCCGCACATGCCTAAATTGTAAAAAGTTTATCATAGGATGGCACATTTTTCAACTATTAATAGAAGAAAAAATGTGCCAAATATTTTCTGGTATTTTATACTCTAGACATTCAAATAGTACAGAGTATAAGCTATGGTTATTAATGTAATAAGTATCGGACAGCCGACACTTATCCCTACAAATAATTTGTTAGATATTTTTTTCGTCTTATATCTGACCTCATAAATAGACGGTGCTGTCATAGATACAAACTCATTTCTCATTCCTTCGTTTTGCGGACATGATCTAAACCCATTAACCGCAAAAAAGCTGGCGGACCACACCGGCATAACATTAACTGTCACATTGTTTAGCCCAAGCTCATTGGCTGCATAGACTCTCATCTCACGCAAAAGCTTTTTGCCGTATTTTCTTCTGACAAACTGTGGGTGAACATACAGCATGGTTATATGCCCCTGAGAATTCATGGCAGACACTGCCACATAATAATTACCGTTTTTAATTCCCCACATATGAAGACTGCCATTTGCCATCTGTTCCCTGATTGCATCTTCCCTGGCATATTCTCTAAAATACCCAATCACCCTTTGAATATTAGGCTGTTGCCCCTGTCTGATGCTGTTTTCAAACACGAAATTTGCAAGAGGGAGTATATGTGGCACATGAGCTTCATTAAGCTTTAATATTTTCATTGTTATAAAGCCCCTTCCTGTAATCTCGCTTTTAATCCTGTATATCTCTTTGCCTCAATATTATTTTGGATCATCATATTAAAGGTTTCATCATTTCCCACAATTGTAACACACTTTTTTGCCCTGGTAACTGCTGTGTAAAGGAGATTCCTGTTTAAAAGCATCTGCGGGCCTGACAAAAGCGGAATAACCACTGCCGGGTACTCTGAGCCCTGGGATTTATGTATTGTCACTGCATAAGCATGTTCAAGCTCCTCAAGATTTTTGAAGGAGTACTCAACCATCTTCCCTTCATCAAAGGATATTGTCATTGTCTCTGCAAAATCATTGATTTCCTCAATTATTCCCGTATCTCCATTAAAAATACCGGTTCCCTTATCAATACTTAATCCGTATTTTGTCCGAATTTCCCACTCAAGCTGATAATTATTCTTGACCTGCATAACCTTATCACCCTCGCGGAAAATCACGCCTCTGAATTCCTTTTCACGCTTTCTTTTATCCGGCGGATTGAGATACATCTGAAGTATAGTATTAAGTCTCTCCACCCCAAGCAAGCCTTTTCTCATCGGTGTCAAAACCTGAATATCAAACTCATCTGCCTCTACATACCTCGGCATTTTCTCTTTTACCAATTGAAGTGTCACATTAATTATCTGGTCTGCATCATACCTCTTCAAAAAGAAAAAGTCTCTGTTTTTATTGTCGAGGGCAACCGGCTCTCCCTTATTTATTTTATGGGCATTTACTATGATTGAACTAGTGCTTGCCTGTCTGAAAATCTTTGTAAGCTTTACTGTATGGAAGCACTCTGAATCAATTATATCCTTAAGCACACTTCCCGCTCCCACACTTGGCAGCTGATTCACATCTCCCACAAGAATAAGTCTTGTGCCTGCAGCAATCGCCTTCAAAAGTGAATACATAAGGGAGATATCCACCATAGACATCTCATCTATTATTATTACATCTGTCTCAAGGGGATTGGTATCATTTCGCTCAAAACCGGCATTTCCCTCAACTCCGCCATTAAGCTCCAGCATTCTGTGAATAGTTCTGGCCTCGAAACCTGTTGTCTCACTCATTCTCTTTGCAGCTCGCCCTGTTGGTGCCGCCAGGAATATATCCATGCCTTCCATCTCAAAATACTTGATAATTGTATTAATGGTAGTAGTTTTACCTGTTCCCGGTCCTCCTGTTATTATTAAAAGACCATTTCTTGCAGCCTCTTTAACAGCCTCAACCTGATGCTCATCAAGGCTCATGTTTGTCTTTTTCTCAATTTTGCGAAGGGCTGCCTCAATCTCAATATCAGGAACATCATAGTTTACATCAAGCTGTTTTAAAAGAGACGCTGTGTTTGCCTCCATATAGTAATACACATTGGAATATATCTGTGTCATATCTCCCTCCTGCTGCATTACTATCTTTCTATCCATAGCCAGATTCATATAGTGTTTTTCTATATACTCCGGGCTGATATCCAATAATTCTGACGCCCTTTTTGTCAGCTCTCCCATAGGCAGATATGTATGCCCCTCACCAGATGCCTGCTGAAGCGCATAAATTATTCCACTTCTAATTCTAAAATCCGAATCTGTTCTTATACCAATTTTGGAAGCTATTTCGTCTGCTGTTCTAAAACCAACACCATCTATATCATCTGCCATGCGATAAGGATTTTCTTTTAGAATGCCATATACATCATTTCCATATTTATTATATATTTTCACCGCAAGTGTCATGGTTATTCCATACTGCTGTAAAAATATCATTGCCTGTCTGAGGTCTCTTTTTGCATTGACCTGATCAGCGATTTCCATAGCTTTTCTCTCACTGATTCCTTTTATCTCCGCAAGGCGCTCAGGCTCCTCCTCTATTATTCTAAAGGTGTCCTTTTTAAAACGTCTTACAATTCTTGCTGCAAGGGCAATTCCAATCCCCTTGATTGCCCCAGAGCCAAGGTACCTTTCTATAGCCACCTCATCCTCAGGCTCTTTCTCCTCAAAGGATTCCACCTTAAACTGACGTCCATACACCTGGTGCTCTGTGTATTCACCAACAGCCTCTATATTCTCGCCATCTGCAATCTCCGAAAAAATTCCTACACAGGTAATCTCCTCCTCGTCAACTATAAGGACAAGCACTGTGTATCCATTTTCTGCATTTCTATATATAATATGGTCCACGTAACCCTTTATCGTTTCCAAGTATTAATTCCTCTCAATTTATGTATCACTATTGTAAATACTTATTTTATAGATACTTTATCATAATCCCATAATGTTTTTCAATATGGCAGTTATTTAGATTATTTCAATCTTGGGGGGCTTTGGAGGGCTGCCCCTTTGGTATTACACAAGCCAAAAATAAAGACATATATTTCCTCGAAAAAAATTACAAGTTTGTTCCGCGTATTTATTACGGATAGTTGGCTGAGAAATGTGTATTTAATTTACACATTGAGCCGCGGAACTGTTGTAATTTTGTTTCTAGGAAATATATGTCTTCATTTTTTGTGTACGATTACGCAGGGCAGCCAATAAAGAAACCTAACAAGCCTTGAAATAAACTGGAGTAATAGATTTGGCCACCCAATCTTGAAATAATCTAAATATTATAATTCCTCTTCATCTGCTCATAAAGCTGTTGTGTTACATTTTCTCCCACCTCATCCACCAGCTCATCTGCCATAGTCTCTATAACCTGATCCATAAACACGTCTCTATACTGGGATGCTACACTACTCTCCTCATCGGTCTCAAGGGATTCCTTAACTTCCTTTAGCATCTGCTCCACAAAATAGGATTCAAAATCCTTGATTACAGATTTTAATTCGTCCTCTGTAGAATCTGACGAGATATTTTTCAAGGAATTATTTACAGCATCTGCAGATGCCGTCTTACTATTGTTCTCTGCAACTGTTGCCAGTGTACCAGTTAATCCTGATATATCCATATTTTACCCTCACGCTAAACTAATCATTCATGCTATCTTATCGTTTCAGATTATTGGCTGTCTCAAGCATTGAATCTGCTGTTGTAATCGCCTTTGAATTAAGCTCATATGCTCGTTGTGCAACAATCATATTTACCATTTCATCTGCTACATTTACATTGCTGCCTTCCAGGTAATTTGAAATAACCTTACTTTGCACTAACCCCGGAGTAGTAGTTTCCTGCATCGCAGCTCCTGATGCATTAGTCTGTGCCAAAAGACTTCCTGCCATCTTCTCCAGACCAGAAGGATTATTAAACTGATATAATGCCATAGTCTGATTCATTGGTACATAGTCTACATTTGTCAAATTATATCCAATTGTTCCATCCTCCTTAAAGTCCATCTGTTCTGATGTAACTCCATTTGGAACTGTAATTGTGTTTCCATTAGTATCAAGAACAGCATTTCCTGCTGCATCGGCAAGAATTGTATTTCCATTTGCAGTCTGGCTCCACGTAAATGCACCATTTCTGGTGTAATATATCTGACCATCAAGTGCTCGAACTGCAAAGAATCCGCTTCCATCTATTGCAAAATCTGTGTTTCTCCCAGTCTCTGTCAAGTCGCCCTGTGTGTACATCGATGTAGTTGCCGAAACTCGTGTTCCAAGTCCCACCTGTGCGCCCACAGGCTTCTGCTCTCCATTTGCAGATGTAGTTCTCGTCTGTATTGTCTGATACAGAAGAGATTTAAACTCTGTTCTTTCTTTTTTGTATCCGTATGTATTTACATTTGATAAATTATTTGCTATTGTATCAACATTTGTCTGCTCAGAAATCATTCCAGTTGCAGCTGTATAAAGTGCTCTCATCATATTACTCTATATCTCCTTACTGTACTCTTCCCACTTCGTTAACTGATTTGTCCAGGGTTTCATCTATTGCTGTGATAACCTTCTGTCCAGCCTCGTATGCTCTTTGGATTGTAATCATGTTTACCATCTCTGATACTACCTGTACGTTGGAGGTCTCAAGTGCCCCCTGCTCTATTGTCGCGTCACTTGCCACCACATTTCCACCAGGTATCAAATCATACAAGTTCTCACCATATTTCGAAATGTAATCATAATCTTCGAAATCAACAACACCTACTGTTCCAACAATTTGCTGATTTTGTCTCACAATTCCAAGCTGATCAATCTCAAAATCCAATGTTGGATTCACTCTAATCCAGTTTCCTTCTCCCGGGTCTCCATTAAGGGCTCCTGTTGCATTGAGAACATGATCTCCATCTGTAGTCACCAGATATCCATCATTTGTAAGCTTAAATGCTCCATCTCTTGTATACTTTACAGTAGTCTCTCCATCCTTGTTTGTAAATGCTACTGCAAAGAAACCATTCCCATTAATTGCTAAATCAGTTGGATTCTCTGTAACCTCAATACTTCCGCCTGTCCAGTCTGTATATGTCTCTCCAAGATGGACACCTTGTTTAATTCCGCCTAATTTCTTTGGCAATCCATAATTCGAAGTATCATTAATTCGAACTGCAAGCTGTTCTGCAAAAGAATGTGATGTTGTTCCCTCTTTTTTATAACCTGTTGTATCAGCATTCGCCAGGTTATTTGTCATAACATCCATTCGCTTCATTTCATTAACCATGCCTGTATAGGCAGTATACAAACCTTTGACCATCTCATGTCTCCCGTACAGTAATCATTGTATCAAAATATAGAATCACACTATCTTTATCGGCACTTTTTCAAAATAATTAACCTTATTAATATTTTAATTGAACATATTCCTATTTGCAAGAAAAACACCACATATGTGGTGTTTCCCAAAAGCTTACGCACGTATTATATTAATCGTCATCTCTTTTTCCAGAAAGGAATTCAACATACTTTCCTGTTCCAATTGCAACACATGTCATTGGCTGCTCTGCTGTCATTGTATTGATGCCTGTTCTCTCCTCGATAAGCTCCTCAAGTCCACGAAGAAGCGCACCACCTCCAGTAAGGACAATACCCCTGTCAGCAACATCGGCTGCAAGTTCTGGTGGAGTTTTCTCAAGAACAGAATGTACAGCTTCAACAATCTGAAGTGTAGGCTCACGAAGCGCCTCCTCTGTTTCCTCTGAGCTGACTGTAATAGTTCTTGGAAGACCTGTTACAAGGTTACGTCCACGTACATCCATTGTCTCATTAGATGCTAACGGATAACATGTACCAATCTTAATCTTGATATCCTCCGCTGTTCGCTCACCGATAAGAAGGTTATGCTTCTTTCTCATGTATCTCACAAGTGCCTCATCAAAATCGTCACCTGCAATTTTAATAGATGTACTTACTACAGATCCGCCAAGTGAAATAACAGCGATATCTGATGTTCCACCACCTATATCTACAATCATGTTTCCACATGGTCTTGCAATATCAATTCCAGCACCGATTGCAGCTGCAATTGGCTCCTCAATAATCTCTACTTCACGAGCTCCAGCCTGATATGTTGCATCCTCAACAGCCTTCTTCTCTACCTCTGTTACACCAGAAGGTACACATACACTAATTCTTGGTTTACGGAAATTCTTCTTGCCAAGTGCTTTCTGGATAAAATACTTAATCATCTTCTCAGTAACGGTATAATCTGAAATTACACCCTGGCGAAGTGGTCTAACTGCAACAATGTTGCCCGGTGTTCTACCAAGCATAAGTCTTGCCTCCTCGCCAATTGCCTTGATTCTGTTTGTATCCCTATCAAATGCAACAACTGAAGGCTCTTTTAAGACTACACCTTTTCCCTTAATATATACTAAAATACTCGCTGTACCTAAATCGATTCCAATATCAGATCCTGCCATCATAATTTAATAGTCCCTTTCATGCAAATTTCGTCTATTTAATCTCATCCTCAACCCTCAGGGCACAAAGACTCAGTTAATCATATTTTATATATTCGAATTAATTATATACAAATAATTCCATTTTTCAAACTCTTTTTTTCATTATGAGGCTATATTTAAGAAAAAATTAATTTATCTTTCCAGATATGGCTTTAAAAACTGTCCTGTGTATGACTCTGGAACCTGGCATATTTCCTCCGGAGTTCCCTTGGCTATGACAGTTCCTCCTCCGTCTCCACCTTCTGGACCCATATCAATAATATAATCAGCAGTCTTGATCACATCCAGATTATGCTCAATTACCACTACAGTATTCCCACCATCTGACAATCTGCGAAGAATCTCTACCAGCTTATGGACATCCGCAAAATGTAAGCCTGTTGTAGGTTCATCCAACACATATATGGTCTTACCAGTGCTCTTTTTGCTCAGCTCTGTCGCAAGTTTTATTCGCTGTGCTTCTCCACCAGACAATTCTGTAGATGGCTGACCAAGTTTAATATAAGACAATCCCACATCATACAATGTCTGAATCTTACTGTGGATTCTCGGTACATTTTTGAAAAACTCCAATGCTTCCTCTACCGTCATATCAAGCACATCATATATGCTCTTTCCCTTATATTTAACCTCGAGAGTCTCCCTATTATAACGCTTTCCTCCGCATACCTCACATGGCACATAAACATCAGGAAGGAAATGCATTTCTATCTTCAAAATACCATCACCGCTGCAGGCTTCGCATCGTCCACCCTTCACATTAAAGCTGAATCTTCCCTTCTTGTATCCTCTTGCCTTTGCATCTGCTGTTGCAGCAAACAAATCTCTTATCATATCAAATATACCAGTGTATGTGGCTGGATTTGATCTCGGAGTTCTTCCAATTGGTGACTGGTCGATATCAATAATCTTATCAAGCTGTTCCGCTCCAATTATCTCATCGTGCTCGCCCGCAATTGTTCTGGCTCTGTTTAGTTTTTTTGCCAAATACTTGTATAGAATTTCATTTGTCAAAGAGCTCTTGCCTGAACCTGAAACCCCTGTAACACAGGTCATGATTCCAAGAGGGAAATCAACATCTATATTTTTCAGGTTATTTTCTCTGGCACCTTTTACAGTAATAAAACCTGTAGGTTTGCGTCTTTCATCCGGCACAGGAATTTTTATTTTTCCACTGAGGTATGCTCCTGTAATGGAATTCTTGCATTTCATGATTTGTTCTGCAGTACCTGCCGCAATAATTTCACCACCATGCGAACCAGCCTTTGGACCGATATCCACAATATAGTCCGCTGCTCTCATGGTATCCTCATCATGTTCTACAACAATAAGAGTATTCCCCAAATTCTTCAAATCCATAAGTGCCTGCAAAAGTTTATCATTATCTCTCTGATGCAGTCCTATACTCGGCTCATCAAGAATGTATGCAACGCCTACTAAACCCGATCCAATCTGGGTTGCAAGCCTGATTCGCTGTGCCTCTCCTCCTGACAGACTGGCAGTTCCTCTTGTCAGCGTGAGATAATCAAGTCCCACTGATTTCAAAAATCCTACTCTTGCACGAATTTCTTTTAATATCTGGTCTCCTATGAAATGCTGCTGTTCTGTCAGTTCTATCTTCTCCATAAATTCACACAGATTCTTAACTGACATAGATGTCATCTCATAAATATTTTTATCAGCAACAGTAACTGCAAGAGAAGTTGGCTTAAGTCTCTGTCCTTTGCAGGATGGACATGGTGTAATTCTCATAAACTGCTCATACTCAGCTTTAGCTGTCTCTGAAAAAGTCTCGCGGTATCTTCTCTCCACATTCTTGATAAGACCTTCCCACTCCAAATCATAGACCCCTTCTCCACGCTGTCCCTTATAACGGACCTTAAGAATTCGACCATCACCACCATACAAAAACAGTCTCTTCATTTCATCAGACAGGTCCTTGTACGGTACATCAAGCTCTAAACCATAGCCCTCCGACAAAGCCCTGAGGGTAGCATAGGTATAGCTCTTCGGATCTGTGCAGGATTGCCATCCCATAACCTGTACAGCACCTTCTGATATAGACAAATTCTTGTCCGGAATCATAAGATTCTCATCAAACTCCATCTTGTATCCCAATCCAGAACATGATGGACATGCTCCAAATGGATTATTAAATGAAAAACTTCTTGGTTCTATCTCATCCAGACTTATACCACAATCCGGGCACGCAAAATTCTGAGAGAAATTTATAGTCTCCCCATCCACTACATCCACAACAGCATTTCCATCTGTAAGCTCAAAACAATTCTCCAGAGAATCTGTAAGACGTTTCTCGATTCCTTCCTTGATGACAAGTCTGTCCACAACAATATCTATGTTATGTTTTATATTCTTATCAAGTGGTATTTCCTCTGATAATTCGTACATGTTTCCATCTACAATAACTCTTACATATCCACTTTTTTTTGCCTTCTCAAACAGCTTCTGATGTTCACCCTTTCTTCCCCTCACAACAGGTGCGAGAAGCTGTATTCTGGTTCTCTCCGGCAGCGCCATGACATAGTCGACCATCTGATCTATTGTATTTCTGGTCACGGCTCTACCACACTTTGGACAATGTGGTATACCTATTCTTGCAAACAAAAGTCTGAAATAATCATATATTTCCGTAACTGTTCCCACCGTAGATCTAGGGTTTCTGTTGGTAGATTTTTGATCGATTGAAATAGCTGGCGGAAGTCCTTCTATGGAATCCACGTTAGGCTTCTCCATCTGCCCAAGGAACTGCCTTGCATATGAAGATAACGACTCCATATATCTTCGCTGTCCTTCTGCATAAATTGTATCAAATGCAAGGGATGATTTTCCAGAGCCTGACAGTCCTGTCAGAACAACAAATTCATCTCTTGGAATGTCAATACTAACATTTTTTAAATTATGTTCACTAGCACCTTTAATCTTAATATACTTACGTTCTCTTTTTGCCATTGTAAGTCCTCTTTCTCATGTCTGTGTTGCTATGTCTGCATTGTTATGTCTTGGTTGTTGTTTCTTCGATGTTGTCTCTTCGATGCTGTCTCTTCGATGCTGTCTCTTCGATGCTGTCTCTTCGATGTAATTTTCTCGTTATTATGTCTCTTTACTTCGAGATGTCCCTCAAATTATTTTTAAGCATAATTAACTTATCTCTGTATTCAGCTGCCGCCTCAAAATTCAATTCAGCTGCCGCCTTTTTCATCTTCTTCTCAATGTCAGCAATAGTCTTTTCAAGTTCCTTCCTGCTCATGGATTCAGGGTCAACCGTCAGGCTCATCTCCTCAGCCGCAACCTTCTTTGAAATAGCAATTAAATCTCTAACAGATTTCTGAATGGTCTGTGGAGTTATGCCATGTGCCTCATTGTATTCCTGCTGAATCTTTCTACGCCGCTCAGTAGTCTCAATAGCTGCCCTCATAGAATCTGTCATTTTGTCAGCATACATAATTACATGGCCTTCGCTATTTCGTGCCGCTCTTCCTATAGTCTGTATAAGGGAAGTCTCAGAACGAAGGAACCCTTCCTTATCCGCATCAAGAATCGCCACCAGCGTAATCTCTGGAATATCAAGTCCCTCTCTAAGGAGGTTGATTCCCACCAGCACATCAAATACATCTAGTCGTAAATCTCTGATAATCTCTGCTCTCTCAAGTGTGTCAATATCTGAATGAAGGTATTTCACCCTTATACCAAGCTCTGCCATATAGTTAGTCAAATCCTCTGCCATTCTCTTGGTCAAAGTAGTTATCAATACTTTATGATGATTTGCAACTTCCTTATTCACCTCTGTTATCAGGTCATCAATCTGCCCCTCCACCGGACGAACCGAAACCTCTGGGTCAAGAAGTCCTGTTGGCCTTATAATCTGCTCAACTCTAAGAAGTTCATGTTCGTTCTCATATTTATTAGGAGTAGCCGATACAAACAGCATCTGGTCAATTTTCTGCTCGAATTCCTCAAAATTCAACGGTCTGTTATCAAGGGCAGATGGAAGTCTGAATCCGTAATCTACCAACGTAGTCTTTCTGGAGCGGTCTCCAGCATACATTCCTCCAATCTGTGGAATAGAAATATGAGACTCATCCACGATTATAAGGAAATCATCTGGGAAGAAATCGATAAGAGTCATTGGTGGCTCACCTGGCTCTGCAAAATTGAGATGCCTTGTGTAGTTCTCAATTCCAGAGCAGAAACCAGTTTCCCTCATCATTTCTATATCAAAATTAGTTCTCTCTGCTATTCTCTGAGCTTCAATGAGTTTGTCTTCCCCCTTGAAAAATCTAACCTGTTCCTCAAGCTCCTTCTCAATGTTCAGGCATGCCTCATTTATCTTCTCCTGGGACACAACATAGTGTGATGCCGGAAAAATCATAGTATGCTCAAGGGTACACTTTACCTCTCCTGTGAGCACATCTACTTCCACAATGCGGTCAATCTCATCTCCGAAAAACTCCAATCGAATTGCTGTATCCTCTGCATTCGCTGGAAAAATATCAAGCACATCCCCATGCACTCTGAAAGTACCACGATGAAAATCCAGGTCATTTCTTGAATATTGCATATCAATCAAGGCTCTGGCAACATCATCTCTATCTTTCTCCTGTCCCGGTCTGAGAGAGAGACTCATTCCAGCCCACTCATCAGGACTTCCAAGTCCGTAGATGCACGAAACCGATGCTACTACAATAACATCCTTTCTCTCTGTCAACGCCGCTGTTGCAGAAAGCCTAAGTTTGTCTATCTCATCATTTATCGAAGAATCCTTTGCTATATAAGTATCAGATTGCGGAACATATGCCTCTGGCTGGTAATAGTCATAGTAGGACACAAAGTACTCTACTGCATTTTCGGGAAAAAATTCCTTAAATTCTGAGTACAATTGTCCTGCGAGGGTCTTATTATGACTTATGATAAGAGTAGGCTTATTCAGTGCTGCAATCACATTAGCCATAGTAAACGTCTTGCCCGAACCTGTAACTCCTAGTAAAGTCTGGAATTGATTGCCTTCCTTAAAGCCTTTTACAAGCTCCTCTATTGCCTGTGGCTGGTCGCCTGTTGGTTGGTATTTTGAATGTAATTTAAACTCCATATCTGCCTCTTTTCTCTTAATCTTTATGCTCTGCCATATTCACAATTAATATGCACAAAAATAGACAATCGAAACACATTTCATTTTTAAATCTTCTGCAAATTATTGCATATTTTATCATGAAATGTTCCGATTGTCCATAGATTTTAGAACATTTGTTCTATTCATTATCCAAGTTACACTTTTCTGCGCATTTTACCCGTACTCCTGTAATACTCATCCTTATCTTTATACATAAGCTTGTCTGCCAACTCTTTCATTTCCTGAAAGTTCATATCTTCATGCTCTTTGCAAACAACAATTCCTTTTGACACCAAAAGATCACTCGGGTATGTTCCCTTCCAGTTTCCTGTTATATGTTCAAAAGTCTTTAACATATCGTTTAGTTGATTTTTACTGCATTCCAGCAATGCCACAAATTCATCTCCGCCTGTCCTGTATATCCTTCCAAACTTTCCCATTGATGTCTGAATGCAATTTGCAGCGCCAATAATAAGCTCATCTCCTGCCAGATGCCCATATGTATCATTTACCTGTTTTAATCCATTTATATCCATCATGATTATTGTCTTTGAGGATATCTGATTATTCTCTTGCATTTTCATGCTATCCTCATCATATGCGCGGCGATTAAACAGACCTGTTATATCATCCGTAAGAGATATTCTCCTTTTCTCCATTAGTTCTCTGGATGCTTTTCTTTCACGGCTGAAAATAACAAAGAATACAATTCCCATCATCACAAGACCTATCAGAAAAATAATAACACTTGATGTCACAAGCTCTATCACATTTATTTTATTTGGATTACAGTCCTCCACAACTATATACCAGCCCAATTCCTCCATATACTTTGTCATTCGACTGGTTTGAGTTCCCTCTTCATAGTAAAAATCACTTGAACTTACATTTTCAAAATATTGCGCATCCTCATACGCTTTCCCAATTTTCTTTCCATCTGTATCAATCTGTATAATTCCCTTTTCATCAATCAGATCAATCTTCAGATTATATTCTTCTTCATACTGTTTAAGAATACGCTGCAGGTCCGTCATTTCCATACCCACACCACAAACCCCAAGAAATTTTCCCTTTTCATCAGTAATCTCTGTATTAATAAAAACTGAGAGATCCCAATTGCTGGTCTCATCTGTATCTACCTCAAGATCATAATGCTTTCCTTCTTCCAAGAACCTCTTATACCAGAAATCACTTTCGTCGTTTTCTATGTCAATATACTTGCCCATTCCATCATATGTATAATAAGCCTTTGAAGCATCACAAACAGCATAAACCATATAATATCCAAAACCATTTCTGATAGAATCCAGATATGCTGCAACCTCATCCTCCACCTCTTCTGATGATGCATCACCGCTTCTTTTCATATACTCTCTCAAGCTATAGTCGTTGGACATTGTTTCTGCAACAACAATAGGTCTTATAAATTCATTTTCGATTCCATCATTAACCATGTGTGCAATGAGCATACTATTGCTCTCAGAATTTTCATCAGAAATATTGTCTATGGATATAATACACGAAACAATAGCAGCACTCATACTTATTGCCATTATTACAAATAGGACAATGCTGTCAAAAACCTTCCTCTCTTTGTACTGTCTTGTCTCATTTTTGCTCCATTCCTTCAGATATGCAAAAAGCATAAGAAACAAAGCAACAAATACACCTATATTTGTTATGGATATTCCATATATAACAGTCTGCAGTGCAATATCTATCATCGGTGCCAAAGCATAAAGCACCAACGACGCAAACAGAATTTTACTCATTGCCTTTCGGTATCGTATAAACATAACACAGCTAACTAAAATGCATACCAAATTTAATGCCGTATAAATATACCAACCAGTATTTCTATGATAACAATTTGCTTCATCAAAATAATACATCCATTTGGTATATACATTAGTTACTAGAATTATGAAATCAATAACAACAGATACACTGACAATGCTTATATATATCCTGCCTGGTTTTAGACCACTTTCACGCAGAAGACTATACAAATAATGTATAAATAAAGTAATTAATACTATGTTTATAAAGGAAACGCAAAAATTACAGATTCTAGTCATCGCCATGCTTACACTATCAACATTTCCTCTGAAAATATATGCACACGTTTCTGAGAAAAAACTGACTGCTGTTGAATAAAACATCCACTTCAACAGTTTCCAGCTATTTCTTTCATATCCGTTCATCGTTATTATTATTGCAAGCATAATGCAGATAAACCCACCAAATATCTCTACCGTAGCTTGCGTCATTTCCAAATTAGTTATATTCATTTTTATTCCCCACTCTGTGCACACATATATATGCAGATAACCTACTCCCTATATATTATTATTTTATCATAGTTATCCAGTAAATTCATCTCTCTAAATTAAGTGAATATGCACTAATTTTCCACATAACAAAATAGCTGCGACCCTAATGATGGATATCACAGCTGTTTTGCATAAGTACTATTTGTTTTATTTAATTCTAAATGCCCTGAGTCCCTCTGACAATTCAGTTGAGATTTGTGCAAGTTCACTAATCTCCTCTTTCACACGATACATCATATCACTCTGCTCATTTACAGCATCAGAAATATTTCCTGTATTTTCGCTGACCTCACCAGCTATCTCCTCTATTGTTTCTATAGCTGCCTGCAATGAGTCAACCCCATCCGAAGTCTCCTGTACAATATCAGCAATACTTCTAATTTCATTGGAAATTTCATTTATCTTATCGTTAATTCCCTCGAAACTTACCTTTGTGTCCTCAGCTAAGTCAACACCTTCCTGAGCTGAATCAACACCTTCCTCCATAAGTTTAACACATGCCTTTATACACTCCTGAATCTCACGTATCATATCAGCAATTTTCTCGGCAGACTCACTGGACTGAACTGCAAGTGCCCCAACTTCAGTTGCAACTACAGCAAAGCCTTTACCCTGCTCACCGGCACGGGCTGCCTCAATCGACGCATTGAGTGAAAGAAGATTTGTCTGTGATGCAATATCTGCAATCATCTTTATAACACTTTCTATCTCACTTGACATACTCTCAAGTTCGCCAATCTGCTTTCTTGTCTCATGTACATTAGCTCCAATTTTCTGAACCTGATTAACTACATTATTGAGTTTTTCCGCTCCTACCTCAGCCGCCGATGCAGTTTCCTGCGCAGCAAGACTTATGTTCGAGATATTATCAGACACACTGTTAACACCCTCACTTATATCCTTTGCACGATTCATATTATCCACAGAAAGTGATTTCTGTTCTTCCGTATGTCCAACAGCATTGTCTGTAATAGAAACAATAAATGATGATTTATTTCTTGTATCGTCAATTCTCTCTGTAAGATTTTTCTGCATTTGCGAGAGTGCCTGAACCTCTTTGTTAGTCCTTCCTATAAGTCTCGCCAAGTTTTCTTTCATATTCTCTGCAGACTTTGCAATTATACCAATTTCATCATTGCGCTCAATATACTTCTGGTCGATTTCTACAGTAAAATCTCCCTCTCCCATAATATCAAAAACAGATGCAAGCTTGCTGAAATCCTTCAATTCACGTTTCAGCACAACTGCCAACAGCGCACCTACAATAAGCAACAGTACTGCCGCCGAGATTATCTCTGTCTTTTTAACAGCAGATGAAACATCACTTACTGTATTATCATATATTCCTATATCCATAGATGCAACGAGTTCACCATTCTGATAAATCGGATACATTACATCATATGTCCATGCCTGCTGTACATCCGCCCAGAACTCACTTGTCTTTACCTCACCTTGCGTTGCAGCAGGTACTGTATATGTTGTATCATCAGAATAATTTTTTCCGATTTTTTCCGTATCAGAATGTGCAATCGCAGTAACAGTTGTATCTATAACAACCGCATAAGCAATGTTTTGATTCTTCTGTATAAGGTTGCTTACAAAGGACTGTAATTCCTCTGTTCCTCCACCTTTTTCCAAAATAATCTCTGCCTGCGCAGCTATCTGCTTATCCTCTTCCACAAATTGTTTCACCATAGAACTTTTGATTCCAGATTCCACGGTTCTGATTGAATTGATGACAAGTAAGAACACCCCAATCCAAAGGATGACCAACGATGTCAAAATAATTCTTGTTTTCATTGCCATTTTTTTCATGTTATTTCCCCCAAATAAAATTTTATTTTCCTCCCAACATACTGAGTTGTCTATTTAGTATTATAGTACCACACATTTATCTAGTCAATATATTCTTCTTACCGATATTGTGTATGCAATTCCCCAATTACTTACACTCCATTCATAAATTCATTCTGTAGCTATTCGGAACTACTATCCCAACATATATATACCTTCCCATGATAACCGGTAACTAAGCTATAATTACAAAAACCTCCTCACATAAAGTGAGGAGGTTTTCCATAATCCGCTATTTAATTAAACTTTCCACAGCACTGTTTGTACTTCTTTCCTGAACCACATGGGCATGGCTCATTTGGAAATACTTTCTTAGCTGCTCGCTTTTTAGGTGCATTTGCAGCTGACTCATCCTTATTAGTTCCTGTAACCTTTGCTACCTGCTCACGCTCAACCTTCTGCTGAACCTGTACATGATAGAGAAGTCTGATTGTGTCTTCCTGAATTGCAGAAATCATTGAGTCGAACATATCAAATCCAGCCATCTTGTATTCTACGAGAGGATCTCTCTGTCCATATGCCTGAAGACCAATTCCCTGACGAAGCTGTGTCATATCATCGATATGGTCCATCCATTTACGGTCGATGACCTTGAGAAGGACAACTCGCTCGATTTCTCTGAACTGTTCTGGTTCTGGGAATTCTGCCTCTTTTGACTCGTAAAGCATAACTGCCTTTTCCTTGAGATACTGCTTTAATCCACTTGCATTTTTGATATCCTGGATATCCTCTGCATGAATTTTCTCAAGTGGGATAATTGGAATTACAAGTTCATTAAGCTCTGTGATATTCCACTCATCTCTTGGGATTTCCTCTGAGATACATGTATCAACAGCTTTTTCAACCTGTTCCTGAATCATCTTGAAGATTGCTTCGCGCATGTTATCTCCATTCAACACCTTGAGACGCTCCGCATATATTATCTCTCTCTGGTCATTATTAACCTGATCATATTCAAGAAGGTTCTTACGGATTCCAAAGTTATTGCTCTCTATTTTCTCCTGTGCCTTCTCAATTGCAGATGTCAACATCTTATGCTGAATCTGCTCATTTTCAGGTACACCCAATGTATTGAACACATCCATCAGTCTCTCTGAACCGAAGAGTCTCATCAAATCATCCTCAAGCGAAATAAAGAACTGAGACTCTCCTGGATCTCCCTGTCTTCCTGAACGTCCGCGAAGCTGATTATCAATTCGTCTGGATTCATGTCTCTCTGTACCTACAATTTTGAGACCACCAGCAGCTTTCGCTTCGTCATCAAGCTTAATATCTGTTCCACGTCCAGCCATGTTAGTTGCGATTGTAACAGCACCATGTCTTCCTGCTTCTGCAACAATCTGGGCTTCCTGCTCATGGAACTTAGCATTAAGTACTGTATGCTGAATTCCCTCTTTCTTAAGCATTTTACTTAAAAGCTCAGAAGTCTCAATTGTAATTGTACCTACAAGAACCGGCTGTCCCTTTGCATGAGCCTCTTTTACAGACTCAACTACTGCATGGAATTTTTCCTTTTGTGTCTTGTATACAGCATCCTGTAAATCCTGTCTGATTACTGGACGATTTGTTGGAATTTCAATTACATCCATTCCATAGATATCTCGGAACTCCTTCTCCTCTGTCAAAGCAGTACCTGTCATACCTGATTTCTTTGTGAATTTATTAAAGAAATTCTGGAAGGTAATAGTTGCAAGTGTCTTACTCTCACGTCTTACCTTTACATGCTCCTTAGCTTCAATGGCCTGATGGAGTCCATCTGAGTATCTACGACCTGGCATAATTCGGCCAGTAAACTCATCTACGATAAGTACCTCTTCATCCTTAACTACATAATCCTGATCCTTAAACATAAGGTTATGGGCACGAAGTGCAAGAATAATATTATGCTGAATCTCAAGATTTTCAGGATCTGCAAGGTTTTCAATATGGAAGAACTGCTCTACCTTATGAACACCCTCCTGGGTAAGATTTACAACCTTGTCCTTTTCATTTACGATAAAGTCTCCGCTCTCTTCCTGCTCAAGACCCATAATCGCATCCATCTTTGAATACTCTGGGATATCCTCACCTCTCTGAAGCTGCTGTGCTAAAATATCACATGCCTCATAAAGCTTTGTTGATTTTCCGCTCTGTCCTGAAATAATAAGTGGTGTACGGGCTTCATCGATAAGTACGGAGTCAACCTCATCGATAATTGCATAGTTAAGGCCTCTCTGAACCAATTGTTCCTTGTAGATAACCATATTGTCCCTGAGGTAATCAAATCCAAGCTCATTATTTGTCACATATGTAATGTCACATGCATAAGCTTTTCTACGCTCATCATTGTCCATTCCTCCTAAAACTACTCCTACTGAAAGTCCCAGGAATCTATGAACCTGTCCCATCTCATCTGAATCTCGTTTTGCCAGATAATCGTTTACTGTTACAACACAAACGCCTTTTCCCTCAAGGGCATTAAGGTATGCTGGAAGAGTTGATACAAGTGTCTTACCTTCTCCAGTTTTCATCTCGGCAATTCTACCCTGATGAAGGATGATACCACCGATAATCTGTACTCTATAATGCTCCATTCCAAGAACACGTCTTGCTGCCTCTCTCACTGTTGCATATGCCTCAGGAAGAATATCATCTAATGTTTCTCCGTTCTCCAAACGGTTCTTAAATTCTTTAGTTTTACCCTGGAGTTCTTCATCCGATAATGCCATCATTGAATCACGGTATGACTCTACCTTGTCTGCAATCGGATATATTCTCTTTAACTCTCTTTCGCTATGGGTACCAAAGATTTTTGTTATTGCACTCATTTAGTTCTCCTATCAATACAAATTGCTAAGGTGTGAACACTCACACAATATCGGTATTGTACCACTTTGAGCTATTTTTCACAACCTACAGTAATGAATGTTTTATTAACTTTTTGTTAACTGGGTACTATTATAATGGATTTTGAGTTGATAATTAGAAAAACTGTTGCTATAATCTCAGATATGCGAAATAGACAGCACTCAATATATTGCACAGATAAAGGAGAAATCAAATGTCATACGTATACAAAACAAAAGGAACATGTTCAACACAGATTGAGCTTGAATTAGAGGGAAACATTGTACACAATGTAAAATTCACTGGTGGATGCCACGGAAATCTTCAGGCTATTCCAAAGCTTGTTGAAGGACTTACCGTTGAGCAGGTAGAAGAAAAAATCGGCGGAATCAAATGCGGTTTCAAAAATACTTCCTGCGGCGACCAACTTGCAAAAGCATGTCGCGAGGCATACGAAGCACAGCAGTAGAATTATCACTATAATTATTGATATATGTAGGCGATACTCTCTTTTGAGCGTATCGCTTTTTTTCATAGGATCACAGGCTGAATCTGTTCACCTTTTAATGCACATTCAATTGTATCTGGAAGCATTTCCATATTACCAATCAGCGATGCAGGCTTCTTCTTCCAGTCATCCTGACCAAAGGGAACAAAATAGATATTTTTACAATTCATAAGATTTCCAATGTTTTTAAAATTCATTCCCATTGCATCATTTGTTGATACAGATATAACAAGTGGCTTCTGATTTCTAAGATGAGCTTTTGCAGCCATAAGCACAGGTGAATCTGTTATTCCATTCCACAGCTTTGACAGGGTATTTCCTGTGCAGGGTGCAATAACCAGCACATCCAGATTCGACTTAGGTCCAATTGGCTCTGCCTGCTGAATTGTCTTGATACCAGGCTTTTGTGCTATGTTCTCTATAGCCTCCATAAATTCTCTGGCACCACCAAACCTTGTATCCATCATCTGCACGTTGTAGGAAAAAA